>JAYQWJ020000319.1:0-3004 GCA_035829175.2 Candidatus Albibeggiatoa psychrophila | reverse complement strand
TAAAATGCTGGTGCGTTAGTTGCTCATTCCACGCGGTGCATGGAACGAGAAAAAACTCTCAATATGTAATATTTTTAATATCAATATGCTCCTAACATTCTGATCCAACATGACGAAACACCATCCAAAACCATAAAAACTGATTAACATTCAAATCTTTACACCACTTTTAAAATCAAATGTAAATTGCGTACTTCTCCAAACATCTTGTATCTTAAACCAGAAATCCATGTTGCACTGCACAAGAGTAGATTGATTTGCTATACTCCATCCTAATCAATTATTCTTCAAATGGTAAGCCAATCATGAGTCAACATTATCTCACTCCCCTTTTCGCACCTAAATCCATTGCTGTTTTTGGTGCTAGTAGCAGCTTAAATTCAGTAGGAAGCGTCGTATTTAAAAATCTATTAGAAGGTGGATTTAAAGGAGCTGTTTATGCCATTAATACTAAATATGAAAAAGTTTTAGAGCAAAAAGTTTATCGACATGTCAGAGAAATAGCTAAACCGATAGACCTTGCGATTATTACAACCCCAGCTAAAATTATCCCGCAAATTATGGAAGAATGTGGTGAAGCTGGTGTAAAAACAGCGGTTATTTTATCAGCAGGATTTAGAGAAGCAGGCGCAGAGGGTGTACGTTTAGAACGAAAAATTGTTGATATTGCTAAACGTTATGGTATCCGTTTTGTAGGTCCAAATGCGTTGGGTATTATGCGTCCTAGTATTCATTTTAATGGCACATTTTTTAAAGGGAATGCTAAAAAAGGCAATCTTGCGCTTATTTCTCAATCAGGTGCATTGTGCGCAGCAGTATTAGATTGGGCAGAACCCAATAATTTAGGTTTTTCAGCAGTGGTTTCTGTTGGGACTTCGGCAGATTTAGATTTTGGACAGATTTTAGATTTTCTTGTGTCCGACCCGCAAACTCACGGTATTTTGCTCTATATCGAAGGGATTCATTATGCTCGTAGTTTCATGAGTGGTCTACGCGCTGCTGCACGGATTAAGCCTGTTATCGTGATTAAAAGTGGTCGTTATGAAAACGTATCTCAAGCCGTGACTTCACACAGTGGTGCATTATTTGGACGTGATGATGCGTTTGATTCGGCATTGCAACGTGCGGGTGTGGTGCGAGTTAATACATTTGGACAACTGTTCTCAGCGGCAAAAACATTGGCTTCACGTTATAAAGCGAAAGGTAATAACTTAGCGATTATTACAAACGGTGGCGGGCCGGGTGTAATGGCGACTGACCGTGCAACAGAGCTGGGTATTCCTCTTGCGGAATTATCAACCAAAACGATTGATTCATTGCATAAAGTATTGCCGCCAAAATGTTGGTCGCGTGGTAATCCGATTGATATTGTCAGTGATGCCACGCCACAGCGTTATAAAGATGCCTTATCAATTTGTTTAGATGCGCCTGAAATTGATGCGCTAATTGTGATTTTGACCCCGCAAGCCATGACTGAACCTGTTGAAGTGGCAAAAGTGATTGTTGAACTGGCGAAAAAATCAGCTAAACCACTCATTGCATGTTGGATGGGTGGCATACAAGTTAGTGCAGCGCAAAAATTATTTGCAGAAGCCAGAATTCCTGATTTCCGTTTACCAGAATCCGCCGTGGAATCATTTTACTTTTTGTCTTCTTATCATCAGAATCAGCAGCTTTTATTACAAGCACCCGCTGCCTCAATAGGTGAAGATGCAGCCAATCCAGATACCGAAGGCGCAAAAATCATTATCGAAAGCGTGTTAGCTGAACGACGCAGAGTATTGACTGAAATGGAATCTAAAGCCTTACTTGGCGCGTTTAGAATCCCTGTCGTGATGACGGCAATTGCTCGCTCTGCGAATGAAGCTTTGGTATTGGCAGAATCGATGGGCTTTCCAATTGTCATGAAAATCAATTCGCCTGATGTCACCCATAAAAGTGATGTTGGTGGGGTTAAATTAAATATTCATAATGCGCAATCGGTACGTGATGCGTTTAAATGTATTATAAAAACGGTTGGTAAACATTGTCCTAAAGCACGTTTGGAAGGTGTCACTGTTGAGCGGATGATTAACAAGCCAAATGGACGTGAGTTGATGGTGGGTATTGTGCGTGATCCTGTGTTTGGTCCTGTGATTAGTTTTGGCATGGGCGGAACAATGGTTGAAGTGTTAGATGACATGGCGGTGAGTTTGCCACCATTGAATAATTATTTGGTTAAAACCCTGATTGATAAAACCCATGCGGCGCAGTTATTGGCTCAATTCCGTCAAATGCCACCTGCTAATCGTGAGGCTTTAGAGCAAGTCTTATTACGTGTTTCTGAAATGGCTTGTGAGTTGCCTTGGATTCGAGAAATGGATATTAATCCACTGATTATTGATGAAAGAGGAGTCGTTGCGGTTGACGCTCGCATTGTGGTCGATTATTACACGCCAAATCCTGATCGTTATGCCCACATGGCAATTTATCCGTATCCAGCCCATTTAGTTGAGCATTGGCATTTACCAGATGGTACGGACATGGTCATCCGTCCTATTCGTCCAGAAGATGCAGATATTGAGCAGGAATTTGTACGCGATTTATCGGATGAGTCTAAATATTTCCGTTTTATGCAAAGTTTGCCTGAATTGACACCGATAATGTTAGTGCGTTTTACTCAAATTGATTATGACCGTGAAATTGCATTAATTGCGGTGACAACGGTTGGTACTAAAGAGGTTGAAGTGGGTGTGGTGCGCTATTCGATTAATCCTGATGGTGAAAGTTGTGAGTTTGCGTTGGTGGTTTCGGATAAATGGCAGCATCGCGGGATTGCACATCGCTTGATGACTTCGTTAATGAATGCAGCACGGCATCGTGGTTTGAAATTGATTGAAGGTGAAGTATTAAGTAATAATCACAGCATGTTGAAATTGATGGATAAACTTGGTTTTAATTCAATTTTAGATGCGGAAGATAGAAATATTACTTTTGTCAGCCGAATGCTATAATTATTTTTAAA
>JAYQWJ020000318.1:0-4697 GCA_035829175.2 Candidatus Albibeggiatoa psychrophila | reverse complement strand
ATAAAATCTTTTTAAAAAAGTGAATAAGAAAGCCGTTTGATTTAAAGAAGAATGCAAAACATGGCTTGGAGAAAACAAGTTTTGCACTCTTATCAAATGATATTTAGAAACTAATCACCAGTCGGAATGTCATTAATTGACTTGTGTTTGTATCTTGTACCGAATAAACCAACTCATTATTTTCAACGTTGAGACTGGAGTCAATACGTTCCCAAACATCTAAACTCTGAGCTTGCGTATCATAGGTAGGCAATAAAGTTAGCACTTGACCGTTAAAGCTCAAACTAAATGTACCATCTACGTTATAAATCACATTTTCAGCACCGATTTGGCTTAATAAACCAATTAATAGTTCAGGATACAATACCGCAGGATATACATTTTGCGCAGTACCATCGCTAAATACAACTCGACCTTCACGAATCGCACGACTGTTACGTGAACGTGTGCTTGTTATATCCGCAATAAATACCAATCGTTCGCTGTCAGTATCATTTTCCACAAGTGCATTAAACATAATCACCAAAAAACGCACCGTATCGCCATCAATATAAGTGATAAAAACTTCACCTTTATCATTGATTTGAATAATCGCATCTTCACCAAAAATGGCGTGTAACTCATCAGGTTTATCGGGCGATGGAATCATCACGAATTGTTGATTATTTGGCATCGTGATTTGTAAAAAGCCCCCTGCGACTTGGGTCAATCCTACCGAAACTTCATCTTTATCAGTTTGTTGAATGGTTGAGGTATCAGGCAAGAAACTAAATACAAAATCAGAAAACTCAGCTGAGCCAAGAACATTTAAGATGCTATTATCTTTCTGTTTAAAACGGAATTTAGACACATCTTCAAGTCGGAATAACGGCGTGCTGGCATCATCAAGTTGAGTTTGCCCCAAACCTTGATTGAGATTATCAATGAGCGGCGTGCCTTCACCATTAATGCCAAACCCACTACTAAAATCAGGCGTTTCTGGCATATTCAAGTTTTCATGCTTATTCTGTAATTCAAAACTCTTATACACCACACGACTGCCTACAGACGGTTTAATTTCCTGTGTTTCTGGGTCAATTTGCCAATTTTCAGGTAATAAATCAGCAGGGTCAATGCCACTGTCTTTTAATACTTGTTTTGAAATATTGGTTAACAATTTAGTCACGGCACGGCTTTGCTTGGTTTTATCACCTGTCTCATCTTTGAATTGTTCTTGATCCAAATTAGCGATTTGCTCAGCGTTCATGTTTTTAACAATATTGACAGGCAACGCGTCTAATGTTTCAGGTGCTAAACCTTTCAAGCTTTCAAGCAAAATATTCTCAAACTGTTCGCCAGTCATTTGCTTCGCCGCATTACTATCCAAAAAGGCTAAACCTTCCTCAGTCAGTAATGCCATGTCTTCTGGCGGTAATTGCTTCATCATTTCAGGGGTAAAAGTGCTAAATGCCGCAGGTTCAATCCGTCCTGCAAGGTCATTTTGATTAATTTCTTTAACCTCAGTTTGGTAAACGCAAAAATCTAAAATGGTTAAGTTACCTTCAGTGTTGGGCAAAGTTACATTCTGACCAATGATCACGCCTGCACCTAATTCAACCGTTGGAGTAAGGCACATATTACTAATGACAGCATAATTAATTATGGTATCTCCAATCCGAGCAGGTTGCTCAAGGTCTCCAACAATAATCCCCGTTAATTCACCACCAATAATAATAGTATCAGGTTCTAATACCATATCATTGATTTTGCCACCATTATTGATTTTGCCGCCCAATGAGCCACCACCTGACACCGTTGCACCGTCTTCAATACTGACATTGCGCAATGTGCCATCATTTTGTACATCGCCTTGAACTCGACCGCCTTCCAGTTCTGAATACGGGCGAATATTGACATCTTGTACTGTGCCATAATTAACATTTGAGCCGCTGAGACGACCGCCTTGTAAATGTGCATTTTGTTCAATTGTGACGCTGGTGACTAAGCCATTATTTTGATTGTCACCTATAAAATGAATATGAGACACGCTGCCGTTTTGCGGAATATTGCCATTATTAATTTGCCCATTTTCAATCTGAATCGTATCCGTATTTTGTGGTGCTTCAGCTTGGCTTAAATCAGGTAAAAGCTCGAATACCGCAGTGCATAACGTAATATCTTGTTCTAGACGTATATGTCCAAAATTACATAGTCCGCGCCAATCTTTGAATGTCCAACCTTGAGCAGGTAGCGCATTTAACACAACATCTGTTCCATGTGGATAAACATAAGTACACGCATTGCCACAATTTTGAATACTACCTTCACCTTCAACATTAAGTTGTAAGCTCACTTCAGCTTGAGTGGTCGCAGGCTGTTCTGCATCATTAATCAGTGCAAAATTAGCAGTACATTGTTGATTTTTATTCATCACAACACGCCCCGCTTCATCACAAGCACCTGTCCAGCCAATGAATTCCCAGTTTAGTACAGGGTCTGCAATTAAGAATACTTCGGTTTGTAGTAGATATTCTTGAACACATTGTTGACCGCATTCAAAAACGCCACCTTCACCCGCAGTTAATATTGTGAGGCTAAATAGCGCATTGCCTTCACTATCAACATTTGTTGCATTATCAGTAGTTTGAGTTGGACATGCAGGCATTAATACGGAGGCATGAGCGGCTTCGGAAGCAAAATTATCCACTGTGGTTTGGACGCTATAAGTATAGGTTTGCTCACAATGTAGATTTCTATTAATAAAACTATGCGTATTCGCAGCCACCGTTGTTATGCCAATTCCATCACGTTCTATATAATGTCCTGAATGAATGAGGTTATCATCAGACCAAGTTAAATTAATTTCTGACGGCGAGATAGCTGTGACAATGAGGTTATAAGGCGTGAGAATATTCGTATCAATGTTAGTCGGTGTTTCTACGAATTCAGTTGTTGGAATGTCTGTATTTGTATCACATAGCGGTGCAACAATTGTCATGGTTGCGGCTAAAGAATTCGCATTGCCATCGGTTGCCATCACGACATAGTCATACACAAAACCACATTGAATAAATGTATCGGTGAACGCTTGGGTATTTTCTGCCAATTCTGCCAAGATTTGATTATTGCGTTGTACGATAAAGCCAATTTCTCTATCACTGTTATCTAACCATGCAAGCTCTACCGTATTATCAGGTTTTAAGGTCGCGCTTAAATTGCTTGGAGGATTTAAAGTCGGGTCAGTCGTCACACCACCAGAACTATTAGTACCATCAGTTGTATTTCCATTTGTCGGATCGGTTGTAGGTTGAGTTGTTGGATCGATTGGATCAACAGGCAATGGCGGTAATATATCCGAGCCACACGCTAACGTTTGATCATTTTGGGTTAGATGTTCAGAGTCGCCATATTGATTAGTGGCAAAAATACTGTAGGTATAATCAGTGCCACAAGTTAAGTTTTGATCGGTGAAACTTGTGCTATTTGCAGCTAATTCAACAAGGAAAGCACCATTTCTTAAAACACTGTAACCGTCTTCAATCGCACTATCATCTAACCAAGTGAGTTTAATTTGAGTTTCTGACAATGCTTCAGTGACCAAATTAGCAGGTGCATTGGGTGGATTTGCGGAATTATCTGGGCACTCGCCACTATTGCCTGTTACCGTGACGCTAGCAGAATCACCTCCCGTATTGCTCGCATATAAAGTATAGGTGTAAGCCGTTTCGCAACTTAAACCAGAATCTGTATAAGCCGTTGAATCTGCTGCAATGGTGGCAATAAGTGTATTATCACGCAATAAATTAAAATTGATTTCATCGCTGCTATTATCTGTCCAACTTAAGCGAATTTGTTCATTAGATTCTACACTTGCGGTTAAGTTAGACGGTGCTACAAGAATCGTACAATCTGCACTGGCTTGGCTACCTGTGAGTGCTGGTGTCGAATCTCCCGCGCCATTACTCGCATATACTTCATAGTTATAAGTCGTTCCACACGTTAAGCCATTATCAGTAAATGTGTTTGTATTTAAAGCTAAAGCAATGATTTCAACACCTTCACGCAAGACTTTAAACCCTGTTTCATCACTGCTGGCATCTGTCCAATCAAGCTTAATTTCAGTTTGACTCGATGGGGTTAAAATTAAATCCGTCGGCGCGGTAGCTAAATTAAATTCCAATTCATACGCGCCAATATCACAACCGTTTTCCTGCGGGCGTGTAATACCACGTTGATCTGTTTCAATTTCAAGCGTGATACATGTTGTTTCATCAATCGCATCAACTGCAACTGAATCGGTATTTTGCAATTTGAGGGTTTGGGTAGAACCACCATTATCTGCTAGCAATGTTGCCAGCGACGGGTCGGCGGTTAACAGCGGTGTGATACCGCATTCATTGTTTTCAATCAAGTTAAATGTGTTTGTACCTGTAATCGTGCCACCTGTGGTGATATTGCAATCATTTCCTACATTGGCTGCCGTATTATCCGCTAACAATACGCCCGTCATATTAAGGACGGAATCTCCACTTTCAACATTGATACCACCGCCAGCATCGGTTGCTGTGTTGCCTGCAATGGTAACGTAGGTTAAGTTAATTTCACTGCCATCTACAACTTTAATTGCACCGCCGTGTGTTGTTGCGGTATTAGCAAAAAAAGTCGAGTTTTGAATATCAGCAGAACCTTTAATATTTAGCGCACCGCCCCATTGCGCC
>JAYQWJ020000317.1:0-3493 GCA_035829175.2 Candidatus Albibeggiatoa psychrophila | reverse complement strand
ATATTTCAATAAGTTACAAATACAAGTATTCTGTAAGAAAGTTATTGATTTTATTAAATTCTTTGAAAAAATGTTCGAACCATTGGTAGACAAGGCATGCCTTGTCTCTACGATAAAACAACAAATCAAATTTCCCGATTAATATGGTTTGCTCTCTAACAACCTAACAACTTTTGCGTAATGTAAGTTATCTAAGTCAAATTACGGGTTAATTGATGCCACAAACTATTTTGCTTACAGAATAAATTCAATTGTTTACGTAATGTTGGCGATAAGATTTGAGGTTTAATCGGTGTCCATAATGCTTCTTTGACCGCGCGATAATACCACTTCCATTCACCCGCTTGTATTGCGCGAACAAGACCAAAGCATAAACGGGAAAAAATCATATAACTGGCTTGTGGTAGCGGGAAATAACGGCGAATAATCCAAATCGTATTCCGTGTGGGATAATAGACTCTGCGCCAATTACTCCGATTGACAGGGGATTGACGATGGATAACGCGGCATTGTGGGTCGTAATAGATTTCATAGTGTTTTTGCAACACGCGGATAGCGACTTCTATTTCATTTTGATACAAGAAAAATTCACGCGGATACCAACCGACTTGTTCAAATAATTCGCGGCGAATCGCAAACCCGCAGCCTACAAATGCAATGGAGTTACTCACTTGATTGGTGCTCGGCAAATGCCAAGAACGGACAATTTCATGTTGCGGATTTTCAATTTGACAGGCGACTACACCAACTTCTGGCTGAGTTTCAAAACGTTGAATAATATTATCTAAAGTTTGTAAATCAACAGGATGCGAATCATCATCCAACACAAAAATAGACTCACCTTGGGCAATTTGAAAGCCATCATTATAACCCGCAATTCCTGTATTGGTTGGCAAACAAATGGTTTTGAGCCAAGTATGATGCTGCGTTTCTAAAAATTCGGGTGTGCCATCTTTAGAGCCATTATCTACGGCGATGACTTCAATATCGGGTCGGTTTTGAATTAAATTAGCAAGATATTTGAGTGTAAAGCGGGTTTCAGCAAGACGATTAAAATTAAGAAAGACAATACTCAACTTAATATTCGATGGTGATTTCATGTTGTGCTCTTTGCTTTCATGCACAAAAGCTTATTGCTGCTGTTGGATAAACCATTGTAACATTTTCCAAGCAATACTTTTTTGTGTTGGTGATTTTGGTAATTGACTGAAATGATACCAGCCGCCATCTTCTAATTCATCATGATTAATTTGCAATTCGCCACTTTCATATTCAGCGGTAAATGCCAACATTAATGAACTTGGGAATGGCCATTGCTGACTCCCAAAATAACGAATATTTTTAACTTTTAAACCCACCTCTTCCATGATTTCCCGCTCAACTGTTTGCTCAACCGATTCTCCAGCTTCGACAAAACCCGCTTGTACACTATAAACTTCAGGTCGAAAATGAGGCGAACGAGATAATAAAACTTCTTCGCCACGGGTAATAATCACAATCATTGCAGGCGAAATACGTGGATAATTGACTAAATGACATCTAGGACAACGTTTTGCTCGTTCAGATTGAGCGGTTTGCATTTTGACACCACAACGCCCACAGTATTGATGATTTTTATCCCAATTAATAACTTGAATCCCTGTTCCTGCAACTAAAAACTGCTCGTCAGATAAATCATTAAACAATTCACGTAACGCATAAAATTGTAGGGTTTGCGGGATATTTTGAATATGACCAAGCTCAACGACATAACAATGTTGACCGTCTTTCGTGCCAAGATAATGTTGGCGTTCTATTTGTGCAGCACAGTGTTGAATTTCTGCCCAAGTCGGAATCTCGGTTTTTTCAGGTGTTTTTTTAACCAATAACTGACTTCGGTAGAGTACCAGCCATAACGCGGTTTCAGGGTTTACATTGGCTGGTGACTGGACTGCTTGGATAAAATTCATGGTTTAAACTCTTTATCACTTTGATTTATCATGCTTAATAATCTTGCTCAATGACATCCAACTATACCAAGTCTTAAATTCCTAGATGAAAAAGCATTCTAATCGGTAATGGGTTTTAGCTTTGATAGCGGATTATTTTTTTCGTTCTTGTGCCCAAGCAATACTGCGTGGAAAAAACATTCTATCGCCCTCATGTTTTACAAATTGGTATAACTGAGCGGGTCGGTTTGAACCTGTGCGCATTTTATCTTTAATTGGTGCAACAATATCGGCTCGTGCCACACGCATCCTAAATGAACTTTTGTTTAATTTTTCCTGCATAATAATTTCATATACGCGCTGCAATTCACTCAAAGTAAATTCTTTAGCCAATAAATGTACGGCGATGTCGGTATAATCTAATTTTGCCCGCAGTCGAGAAATCGCTTCACACACAATGCGTTCATGGTCAAAAGCAAGACTTACTTCCACTTGATCTTGAGTCAAAGTATGCCATTTCGCCTCGGTGGTATCCGTACCTGCACGTAATGTCACCTCATTTGCGGCGACCAAAGCAAAATAAGTAATACTCAATGTCCAATCACGCGGGTCTCTATCTGGTCCACCATAAGTACAAAGTTGTTCGAGATATTGATTTTCTACCCCCGTTTCTTCCACTAACTCACGCATTGCAGCTTCTTCTAAACTATTATCAGTTACTGTATTCAATGAACCGCCCGGTAATGCCCACGAGTCTTTAAAAGGTTCAGAGCCACGTTTAATGAGTAATATCTTGAGTTTATCCTCAAAAACAGTGAAAATGGCAATGTCTACCATTACAATTGGCTTGTTATTTTCCATAGAACCTTGAGTTGTAACTGTCAAAAGTGAAGCAAAGATTATGACCATCCTTACTCATTTACATACAGTGAATAACCTACTTAAATAACATTTAACCAAAAGCTTAGTAAAAATCAAGTGAAAGTTATTTGTTTAGCTGAATTTGGTAATAATATTGTTTGTTTAATCTTGCTGGCATTCGCCGTTTTACTTAATCAATTATTTTACCTTACTTAACATATTTAAGGTCTTTAATATTATTGAACCATTGGGAGATTTTTAACATTCATAGTAAATTGTGCGGTAGGTGTGTAATCAGCCGCCTATAATACTATTTTACTAAAGAGATAAAGTCAGATGTGATTTTAAAATGAAGTCATTATGCAAATAAAAGTGCTCACTAAATATAAGGGCTTGTTCTTCTTGATTATACGATTCAATATTTTTGATGAGTTGAGTGTTACATTCAGAGCTGAAATATATCGCACCGCATTATGGTATTAGAATTTAAACAAGTATGAACATGTTGCAGAATTAACCAAAGTCTGAGGCGTAAGTTTGTAAGAATGGAGTCAAAAATCCCAAGTTTTAGCTCAAATTATCGAATAACACAGATGCCAGTTATTGTATAACAGGTTTAGCGTTAAATGATATTTATCAAAGGAATTTACAATACTGTTTTTTTGATGAAGTCTTATAAACGCCGAATACCTAGAATTTACTCT
>JAYQWJ020000316.1:0-2257 GCA_035829175.2 Candidatus Albibeggiatoa psychrophila | reverse complement strand
ATAATCATCAAAAGCTAATTTTGGTTTTATTTCTTCAACAGGCATATTTTATCCAGTATGTTCATTTTGGTCAGGATGTTCTAACGGTAAAGTGGAACTGTCTTCTGATATTTGCTGATGCTGAATCAGTGGTAACATCGCACTACCAAAACTTGCAACGACACTCGCTCCACTCAAACCAAGAGAAGCCATGAGACCAAAATGTGGGGCAAAGATTAAGCCAATATTAAGCGCACTTGGGGCAAGTACCATCAAAGAAGTGATTTTTACATTTTTCTCATATTCTTCACTTAAATCAAATAGTTCACAAAGATGCTGTAAATTTTGATCCATGAGAATTACCTCGGCGGTATCAGTTGCAACACTGGACGCACCGCGCAAAGAGACTGAAACTTTGGCTTGTTTTAATGCAATTGCGTCATTGATTCCGTCACCAATATAACAAACAGAATGTCCTTTATTTTGAAGTTTTTGAATAATGTCTGCTTTCTGTTTAGGCAGGATTTCAGCATGATAGTGGTCAATATGCAGTTTTTCCGCTAAGGCTTTTGTAGGTGCAGGATGATCGCCTGAAATAATATGTAAGGATAAACCCCGATTCTGAAAATATTGAATCACCGCTTCTGCTTCTGGGCGGATACTTGCCTGTAACTCGATTGCCCCTGCCAATTGTTCATTCACACTGATAATTACTAGGGAATCACCATGTTGGTGACAAGCTGCTTCTTTTTCAAATAATGCATCGGGTATCTCAATGCCTACTTGTTGAGCATAACGCAAACTGCCAACTTGTATATTTTTATCGCCTGCCACCGCCACCAAACCATAGCCAAGTTGATAATTTGAATCAGTGATTTCTTCAAGGGTCAATTCACGTTTTTTAGCTTCATTACAAATGGCTTTGGCGATAGGATGACTTTGTCTCGATTCAGCCGTAGCCGCCAAACGGATAACATCATCAGCTTGCCAAGCTCCAAAAGTATGCACATCACTCACATGCGGAATTTCTAAGGTAAGTGTGCCTGTTTTGTCAAAAACCACGGTATCAATTTCATTCATTAATTCCAAAATAATACCTGATTTAAGTAAAATACCACGTTGGGCAGCTAAGTTAAGAAACGTCAAGGCAGAGGTCGCAGTTGCTAAGGTTAGGCGATAGCGGAAATGGGAATTAATCACAATCAATGCGGTTGTCGGATTAAATAACACCAAACTGGCAGCACCCAATCCTAAAGTAGGCAGTATGGTTTTATTGGTTAATTGTTCGGCTTTAAGTTGTCTATTGGTTTTGAAATCCACGGTTTGATTTAATATTTGACCAATTTGAGCCGAGGCAGTTTGATCGCCCGTTTTATCCACGCAAATATAAACATGACCTGTTAAAACCACGGTACACGCAAATACTGTATCACCCAATTTTTTTTCTACAGGTTGAGATTCACCCGTTAATAAATGTTGGTCAATCGATGCAAAACCTTTTACGATATGTCCATCAATAGGAATAGAATCCCCTGCTCTCACCACCACAATACCGCCTTGCCTGACCTCTTCAATTGGCAACATCATTTCGGTATCATCAATGACAACCCATGCACTACGCGGTTGGTCACGGAAAATATCGATAATATTTTTACTAGATTCATCTTTTATATGTTTCAGCAAATGGCGATTTAATAAATATAAAAAAATGAAAAAGTGGCAAGCAATAAAATAACCTTGATACAGTAAGCTACTGACAAAGATAGACATAATCGCATCAGCACTCAGCGGATTACCTTGTGTAATCATCTTATAGGTATTAATGAAAACATTTCTAGTGAGATAAAGTGCCGTCGGGATGCTCAATAATGCCAATGGGGGATAAAATAAGCTGCCTGCAATTGCAAGACTGGTGGATGATAAAAAAACGCTACGGGTTAGCTTAAAATCACGCTTGGCAGCAATGGCTTTGTCATCTTCTTTTTTGGCTGTGGATTCATCAGTAAAGGTGTCTAATGAACGCTTATGCGCTGTTATTGCACTTAATTTTTGTTTCAGATTAAGCTGTGATTTGACAGTATTTTTATGCGTTCTTTTTTTTGCGTAATATACTCCACCACCAATACAACTTAATACAGTCAATGTGACAAATACCAATGGATATCTCCATATTTTATATATGCTAACATCTTGATTATACAACTTTTTAAATAAAATATCCGTTTCAGAAACTATCCAAATCCTAAGCTTATTTGACTTTTATCGTTTTAAAGCTATA
>JAYQWJ020000315.1:0-12222 GCA_035829175.2 Candidatus Albibeggiatoa psychrophila | reverse complement strand
TTGAGGCTGGAAAAGAACATAGATTGTGCCCTGACTGCTAAATTCTATTCTGCACAAATGGAAAAGATGTCATTAATAATGAGAAATCAAAATTAACAAAACAAGCTTTTTACTCCTTAAAATACTGAAATTACTTCTTAATCAACAATGTCCACTCCGACAATCGCTTGACCTTGTAAACCTGCGGAATTTAATTTGACTAAATATTCACCTGCGGGCAAATCAGTCAAAATGGCGGCATCATGCTCATTATTAAAACGATGATGTTCTTGAATTTCAAGATAGGTATTATTGTCTAACCAACTGATATTTTGCGCTAATAATTTACCATCGCTGACTTTGGATAAACTTAATGTTGGATTAACACCTTCTTCTAGTGCCTCACCTGTAATTAAAATGGATTGAGTACCTTCACCACGCAAACTAAAACGCATAAAAATACCATTGCTGTGAGTATTGCCACGCGCACTGATATTAACTATTCTGGTGCTTGATGCAAGATTAATTGGATCAACATGCACTGAAGCTTGTCCCATACTGGTTTCTGAAACGATTTTAGCTAAATAGATGCCAGAATCCAAATCTAATACTGCGCCCGCATTACTTGAACCATAAATATTATGGCTATTACCAACAAACATATTTTGTACATAATCATCTGCGGTTATTTCTAATTCTGATATTTCTAAATCAGGGTCAACGTGCGCGTCAATACCTTGTCCTGCAACTGCAAACATTTGTTTCTCATCGGTATTAAAAATGAATCCAACCACTGTCATTTGTTCATTTTGTCCTACGGTGAGACTGCTGCTAAATTGACTAAAACTGAGTTGACCTTTTGGAATAACAGGGGCTTTCACACCGTAAACTCTGGCAAAACAAGCTTTCATTGCATTCATAATAACTTTACTGTCATTGCAATCTAAATCACCTTCCCAACCAGCGAAAACCAATCCCGCCGCTAATGGTGCAGCAAAATCTAAATCCACTTTAGTTCCACGTTTAAATGTGGCTTGGCATTGTCCTGAGCCATGGTTGCAATCAATACCCGCAGGTTCGCTAATAATGTGTGAATTAGGGGATGCAACATTTAGAATGTAAAACCCTAACTCAGTTTGTATATTCACTTTACTCGTTATGCTTGTTGCTTGATTATTTGTAGATTGGTTAGACAAATTGGCTTGATTATTATCTTGCGGTTCATCTTCGTTATTACTATTATTGCCAGTATCGGCATTGTTATTTTGATTGCTGCCATCACTGTTGGTATTGCTATCGTCATTGATTATTTGAGTTGTTCCACAAGCAGCGGACGTAGCATTAATTAGCGTAGAATCAGATATATAAACGTCATTAACCGCTTTTAATTCATATTGATAGTGTTCGCCACATTCCAAACCTATATCTGTGTAACTGGTTTGATTCGCTGCAATTTCTGCGATTTTTACACCATCACGCCATAAAAAAAATGCAGTTTCGTTATAACTTTGATCAGCCCAATGTAAAGCAATTGTTGGAGTTGAAACCGAGCTTGCAATAAAATCAGTGGGTGGTAATGGTATTGGGTCAACTGGACAAGCCGCCGTTGTAATAGATGTGTTGCTCGAACTGGAATTGCCGCCTGCATTGGTTGCAAGTATTTCATATTGATACACCGTATTACATTTAACTTCAGTATCGATATATGTTTCTTTATTAAAAACTGTTGTTGCTAATAAAATACTGTCACGCCAAACTTCAAACCCAATCTCATTGCGGCTATTGTCTTGCCATGTTAATTGGATGTCGTCATCAGATTGTTGTGCATCCAAATTGCTCGGCGCATCAGGAATCGAAGGGGTTAAGGCTTTAGAAGACATTACGGTAATTTGATAGCCTGAGGTATAATCTTTATACGCAATATAAACTCGATTATCATGGTCAACAGCAAGCTGGACTTGTTCGGCTTTTCCATCAGAAATTGCACCATTATTACTATTTACCCATTGTTCAGTTTTATCATTCCAATACATCACATAAGCTTTGGCATCATCTGCACTTTGATAACCAATATAAGGCATATTATTATGGTCAAATACAATACTGGTATCATCGACAGCATGTTCAGTAAATCCAGCATCACCTAAAGTCGTCCATACGCTGTTATTCCAATAAAACACCGTCAATTTACCTGCTTCATGTGCATCACTGTAAGCCACATAAGGCATGTCCTCTTTATCCATACCACAACTGAATTTATCAATCTGACTTGGCGTAATACTTTGCTGACCAAGAAACATCCATTGAGTATTTTCAGCATCCCAACGCATCACATTGATATTGCTTTGACCGCCGCTTTTATAACTTTGAATGACATAAGGCACATCGTGACTATCCAAAACTGTACAAACATCAGAAATCTGAAACCCTGAAAAACCTTCTAAACCAACAGATTCCCAAACAGAATTATTCCAATAACGCATCGTGGTTTGATAACTATTTTTTGTGTCTTTATAAGCAATATAAGGCGCATTTTCACTACTGATAGAAAGGCTTAAATGATATGCTTTTGCGGCTGAAAAACTTTCAGAACCAACAAAATTCCAATCATTATTTTCCCATTTAATAACAGAAGCTTTGCGGTCTGAATTACCAAAACTAATATAGGGGGTGTCTTGGTAATCAGCTTGAATATCTAAATCATAGGCTTTTGGTTCAGCTTTTCCTTTATTTCCAAGTATATCAGGCTGCCCTAAAATATCCCATTCTGTTCCATTCCATTCTAAAGCAGTTAAAAGACCGCCGCCTATACCTAAATTATTATAGGCTAAGTAAAGTTTATTATTTTTACCCGATGCAAAGCTAAATGAATCTACTTTTTGAGATTTTATACTACTTAACTTGCTAGATTTAAAACCTTTTTCTCCAACAATCGTCCATTCTGCTGCACCATAAGGTGAAAAAGCTAAAGTACTTAAACTTAATAAACATCTTGTGATATGAGGCAAATAACGTCTCATGGTTGCATCCTTTATTTTTCTTCACACGCATAACGTTATTACCACATCAAATTGAAAACTGACGAATGATATTTGTATTGCTTTATGTGTATGAATTTTATTATTTTTATTGGATAAATACCCTCGCTTGACCTACCTTTGACTCACCTACCAATTTCGTTGATACTGCACTTATCCAAACTGTTAAAAACTGTATTTTTATCCTTTAATAACAAGATATGTGCCATATTTAATTTAAAATTTAAAATCAATAAGTTATGTTGAAACTGTATTTTTAATAAAGTTTTTATCCTATGTTAAAAGACATTTATTTGACAGGCTTACGATTAGAAAATAGACTTGAAATGCCTTATTTAACAGGGAGGTAGGTAATGTATTATTTTTAAACAGGGTGTCAGTTTTTAATTGACTAAATTGCAAGGATATTCTAGCAGCAGGAATCTATAAAATTTATTTATAAGAGGTATGAGTTTAAAAGGTGATTAAAACTAAAGTATGGCATCATTAAGAGCAAAAATAATTTAAATATTATGGAGTTAAAAATGAGGTAGAGCAAAATTGGATAGGATAATAAAAGAGGACATCATCACTTGTGATATTGATGAGTTTTGCGAAAAGTTAATTTCTTCTTAATTTTTAAGTTTTATATCGAATTTAGATAAATCAAGCTTGGATAGAACAAAATAGAAAGCTAGCCTTATGATTCAGCCAGATTTCCACTTTGCTCATATTTATTTTACACTAACCTGCATTATGTAATTCAATGACTTCTGAATGACCTTTGTTACGTTTAGTCTTTGCATTATCATTACGTTGTGATTCAACAAAAGCCAAATATTGCTCATCCACATCACCTGTCACATAATGTCCATCAAAACAAGAGGTATCAAAGTGTTTGATTGATTTATTGCCCTTACGAGCAGCAGCAACTAAATCCTCTAAATTTTGATAAATTAACCAATCCGCACCAATTTTCTTGGCAATTTCATCAGAAGTACGATTATGTGCTAACAATTCATTCACAGTTGGCATGTCAATTCCGTACACATTAGGATAACGTACAGGCGGTGCTGCTGAGGCAAAATAGACTTTGTTTGCACCTGCTTCCCGCGCCATTAGAATAATTTGTTTACACGTTGTTCCACGCACAATCGAATCATCAACCAATAAAACATTTTTACCTGAAAACTCTAACTCAATGGCATTTAATTTTTGCCGTACTGATTTTTTGCGCTGACCTTGTCCCGGCATAATGAACGTTCTTGGAATATAACGATTTTTCACAAAGCCTTCTCGATATTTAACCCCCAAAACATTTGCCAGTTGTAATGCGGAAGTTCGACTGGTATCAGGAATCGGTACGACGACATCAATATCATGATCTGGATAGGTTTTAAGGATATTCTTCGCCAAGTATTTACCCATTCGCATCCGTGCTTTATACACTGAAATACCATCAATAATTGAGTCAGGACGTGCCATATAAACAATTTCAAAGATACAAGGTGAATAAACAGGATTTTTTGCACATTGGCGGGAAAAAAGTTGCGCATCTGAATTGATAAAAATCGCCTCTCCCGGTTCAATATCACGCACAATATCAAAACCCAGTACATTTAAGGCGGCACTTTCAGAAGCAATAATATATTCAGTACCTTGAGATGTTTTACGTTTGCCAAACACAATAGGACGAATACCATAAGGGTCACGAAAACCAACAATGCCGTATCCCATGATCATCACAACGGCCGCATAGCCTCCACGACATCGACGCTGTACTTCTTTCACTGCGGTAAAAATATCTTCTTCATCTATATGTAATTTGCCAATTTTCCGTAATTCACGCGCAAAAATATTAAGCAAAATTTCCGAGTCAGAGTCAGTATTAATATGCCGAAAGTCGTCTTGATATAAGTCCTTTTTAAGCTCATCTACATTGGTCAAATTGCCATTATGAGCCAAGGAAATGCCGTAAGGTGTGTTAACGTAAAATGGTTGAGCCTCAGCACTGGACTGACAGCCCGCCGTTGGATAACGAACATGTCCAACACCCATCTTACCTTTTAGGTTTAACATGTGACGAGTATGAAATACATCTCGTACTAATCCATTATTTTTGCGTAAGTAAAAACGCCGATTATCACAGGTAACAATGCCTGCTGCATCTTGTCCACGATGTTGTAACACTGTTAGCCCATCATATATTGATTGATTAACAGCTGATTTCCCCACAATGCCTATGATTCCGCACATGGCGTAGTGTCCCTCTTATGTCCCCAAAGCAAAAATCTTTGTGATGCTAAACGTCAAGTCAACATTACCACATTGAGCATGGTAACGAGGAATAATTTAAGTTTTAAAATGAAATACTTGTGTCACGTCTAATGGTAAAAACTGAATAATAAACAAAGCGATCTGAGTCAGTTGTTGGATAATGATAGATGATTGCCACCATTCACTCGTGGTTAACACTTTTGTAAATGACGCAAAAAACAAGATAAATAGTATCATCACAGCATTACGTATTAAGCCTAATATTACAACCAGTATTCGATCTGAATTAGATATTTTTTGTCTACCCAAGGTATCTATAATTAAATAATTAATCCACAGGATTGGAATAAAACTAAAAATAAATAGCCCTAGCATTGAAATCGCTAAGCGTAAATCAAGATAAGGTATGAAATCAGTCATCATGAGGGAAAAAGAGTGTAAGAAGGTAAACATGATAGTCAGCGCCACTAACCACGCCGCTAGCGATAAGACTTCTTGCACTAGCCCTTTGTAGTAATAGCTGAATCCTGCCGAACCAGCCAGTATGAGCAGGAGGATAAAATCTGCCCCATTCATCATGATGATGTCTGCTAGCGTAAAGAGAAGGACGCGATTCTAACAGATTTCAACACCTAAGAGAAGCAAATGAATCGCATTTTTAGGACTATCACAGTTATAAAAATATTGAGAAAACATTTAAGTAAAAGATATGTTTTAAGAAACAACTCTAATTTATCACCAGAATTTTTTCAATTGTCTAACCCAATAATTTTTGTGATTTTGAAACGTGGTAGAAATCCGTTTAACTTGATGATTCTCAATAAATTCGAGCAATAATTGCTGAAAGGCTTCAGGCTGTTCCAACTGTGGCGCATGACCTACATTATCCCACACAACAAATTGTGCTTGAGGCAAGGCTTCAACCGTGCGTTCTAATGCGGCTTTTTCCACAATCGTATCCTGAGAACCCCATAACACCAATACAGGCAGATTCAAATTTCCAAGCTCATCTTGTACCGACCACGTTGTCAGCGCATCATAAAAACCAACGATTGCCTCTGGCGACATGTGCGCGGCATCATCCAACAAAGTGACAAAGCCATCTTCATGAGGTTCAATGCTAGGCATCATACGCGATAAAGTTTTTTGCAAACTCATACGATTTAAATTTAAAGTCTGCATAATATGATGAAAATCAGAAGATTCCGTCAAACGTAAATGCGGGAAATTAGGTTTTAAATACGCCATACCCTCAGCAGGTGCAGAGGAAACCAAGGTTAAAGTACGCACTTTTTGCGGATAATTTAAAGCAAACTGCATCGCAACAGCACCACCCAAAGAATGACCGACCAAATGCACCGCTGGCAAATCTAAAGCTTGGGTAAATTCATAAATATCTGAGGCCAATTGTTCAATATTATAACCATCAGCCGCGCGAGTCGTATCGCCACAACCTCGCAACTCTGGCGCATAAGCCCGATAACGCTCAGGCAAATGTTGCAATAATGGTTGCCACCACCGCCATGAAGCAAAATTACCATGAATTAATAATAATGGCGTTTTAGCAGATTCAGCACCACAATGTTCGTAGTGCATTTCAATATTATGAGGTAAGCGCACAAAAGGCATTACAACACCATCAAAGTACGTTCATGCGCACTTAGCTCAGCGTATAAGGCATCCAATTGGGCTTTGCTCTGAGCCACAATATCAACTGTGACCGCAACATAATTCCCACCTTTACTTGCACGTTGTCTCACCGCAGCTTCTCCCATATCAGGACAATGTTTCCGCACGATTTCTGCGACGAATATATCAAAATCACTATTGGCTTTACCCATGACTTTAACTGCAAAATCACAGGGAAATTCGAGTAAGGTTTCTTGTTGATTCTGTTCTGAATTATTTGATTTCATGAGCGCGTAATGATTGTTTATATGCTTGAAATAAATCCCATGCCTGTTGCCAAACTGCACCGACTTGCCCTTGACCAACAGGTTTGCCATCCAATTTAATCACAGGCAAAATTTCACGAGTGGAACTGGTGAGCCAAATCTCATCCGCATCCCGCAATTGTGCTTCAGTGATTTGGGCTTCTTCACAAGCAAGATTAGCACTTCGCATCGATTCTATAATCAAATCGCGCGTAATACCCGTTAAAATAAAAGAACCTTCTGGCGGGGTTAAGGCGACACCATTTTTAATCACAAACACATTACTGGCAGCACCTTCGGTCAGATAGCCATCCCGCAACAAAATAGATTCAGCTGCACCTTGTTCCACCGCTTGTTGACGTAATAAAACGCTACCAAGTAAAGCAATCGATTTGACATGACATAATTGCCAGCGAATATCATCCGAAGTAATTGCACTCACACCTGTTGACGGCGGAGAATCAATTAATGGCTCACTCATCATAAAGACAGTGTGATGGGTTTGCTCAGGAAAATTATGTTTACGTTTCGCAGCCCCGCGCGTCACTTGCAGATAAATCGATTGGTCGCCATCACCATGTTTTGCAACCAATTGTTCTAGTGCCTCAGTCCATTCCGCATCAGTCATCGGATTTGATAATTTGATGCTGGCTAAGCTATTGTTTAAACGTTGTAAATGGGCATCTAAACGAAATAAACGCCCAGAATAAACAGGAATGACTTCGTAAACGCCATCACCAAAAATAAAGCCACGGTCTAAAACAGGAATCTTCGCTTGTTCTAGTGGCAGGAATGTTCCATTAAGGTATACAGTTGACATATTAAATCAGTTGTTTTAGCGGCTAAATTAAAGCTTATTATACTGTATTTAAGGCTACAGATTGTGAAAAAGTCAGTTACGCGATACGAAATCATTCAACTTTATCAATCAACAATTGCAGCCTCAATATCAAGGATTATTTGAGTGATGCAAGCATATTGTGCATACCATAATGAATCAATGTATATAGCTGACTCCCAATTTGATGCCAAGTCTGCGTCATTGTTGTAAATGTGTGATGCCATGTTTTCATCATAACCGTCATCAATTTTCCCATGAATACTAAGAATTTTGATAACATAACAAGTATTGTCGCTGTCATTGTAATATTTCCTAAGTCATTCATTTCCCAGTTTTTAGTATGACTGATAAATAAACAATTTGCAAAATAAGATAGATTATCGTTTCTCTGCAAATTCTCAGCATAATGATTATTGGTTTGAAGAACTGAAATAATAATCACTATTTTTGTCTATTTTTGTAACACGAACCGTATTTAAAATATAGCACAACAAACTTTAAAACATTTTAACCGCAACCATATAAACCCTATCTTTTGCCACTTTCTCAAAATACTTATGCCTCAATTTAATGGATACACATTTCAACAACTGTTTGAATTAGACACACTCAAAGCATTTGACCAGCAATTTTTAAATGCCTTAGAACCTGAATTAAAACAACAATTACTCACATATCGCCAACAAACCCAAGATTTTTCCAATATTGAAATCAGCGAATTACTTTTAAAATGTGCGCCGACATTAGAACAATTTATTGCTGAATTATTTGATATTGAATTTGAGCTTGAACAGTTGAAAGGGGTAATGACAGAGAATAATCCTATTTTGCAATTCAAGAAATGGTTTGTTTTACGCCGTGCGCGACGTAGATTAAATAAACAGCAAGATTTACCCAGTTTTGAACAGCTAGATAAATGGCTAGAGCATAAGTTAGCTTGTGATTATCAAGATAAAGAATTAGCGACAGCAAAGTTGGGACAATTTTATTTAGATAACAAAGACAGCTACAAACAAGAAATTGAGCAATTAACCCAGTGGTGCATTCAAGCGATAAAAACTCAAAAAGGTCAAATTAGCGTTAAAAATTGGATTAGCTTTAATTTACCACAACAAATTGACCCACAAAATTTAGTCCCATTAATAACTGCTCAAGCACATTGTCAACAAGCCCCCAGCTATAAACAACGCCAAGGTTTTGATTTAACCGATACAGGTATGTCATTGCGTAAAATCCAAGGCGAAATTGATTATTGTCTATTCTGTCATGAACATGATGGCGATTCGTGTTCAAAAGGATTTTTAGTTAAAAAAGCTGAATTAGAATCAGGATTTAGAAAAGATGCTCTGCAAAATACCTTGACGGGTTGTCCTTTAGGCGAAAAGATTTCTGAAATGCACGTTTTAAAGCGTGATGGTTATAGTCTTGCTGCATTAGCCATGGTGATGGTGGACAATCCTTTATGTCCTGCAACGGGGCATCGGATTTGTAATGAATGTATGAAAGCCTGCATTTATCAAAAACAAGTCCCTGTTAATATTCCACAAATTGAAACTCGCGTATTATCTGACATATTAAATTTGCCTTACGGTGTTGAAGTGTATGATTTGCTGACTCGTTGGAATCCATTGCGCCAACAACAATTTTTACCTCAAGCTTATAACGGTTTAAAAGTCTTAATTGCGGGTCAAGGACCTGCGGGATTCACACTTGCGCATCATCTATTAATGGAAGGTTTTGCAGTAGTTGGCGTAGATGGGCTTAAAATTGAGCCATTATCTAAACAATTACTTGAAAATCCTATTAAAAATTATGCAGATATAAATGAAGATTTAAGCAAAAGAATCACTTTAGGTTTTGGTGGTGTTGCTGAATATGGCATTACGGTACGCTGGAATAAAAACTATTTAAAATTGATTTACTTAAGTTTGTTACGTCGTTCACATTATCAGGTGTATGGCAATGTCCGTTTTGGGGGCACAATCACCGTTGAAGATGCTTGGGATTTGGGCTTTAATCACTTAGCAATTGCGGTTGGTGCGGGGTTGCCACAGGCATTACCAATTGAAAATAGTTTAGCGACAGGGATGCGTCAAGCCAATGATTTCTTGATGGCATTGCAATTAACGGGCGCGGCGAAAGCGGATAGTTTAGCCAGTTTGCAAATTCGCTTGCCTGCGGTTGTGATTGGTGGCGGTTTAACTGCGATTGATGCGGCGACTGAAATCCAAGCTTATTATTTAGTCCAAATTGAAAAAATAGCCGCTCGTTACAAAGAATTAGAGAAAGAAGGCTTAAAAGATAAAATATTGCAACAATTAACCCCTGTTGAACAGAATATTTTACAAGAATTTTTAACTCATGCTCAACAACTTCAAGATTTAAAACAGAAAGCTAACGAGCAATTTATTGAAGCGGATACGCAAAGCCTAATTCAGCAATGGGGTGGTGTGACAATTATCTATCGGCGTAGTTTGCAAGAATCACCTGCTTATACACGCAATCATGAGGAAGTAACTCAAGCTTTACAAGAAGGAATTTATTATGCGCAAGGCTTTGAACCAAAAGTAGTTAAAGTGGATTCAGAAGGTCATGCGACAGGCTTGACTTGTATGCAACGTGAGCGAGATGAAGCGGGACAATGGCAAGCAACTAAAAATGAAGTTAATTTTGCTGCCAATACAATTTTGGTCGCAACAGGTGCAAAAACCAATATTGCTTATGAATTTGAGCATCATGGTACATTTGAGCGAGTGGGTTTTGAATATCAGCCTTATCATTTAGCGGCGGGTGAATTGCAAAAAGCGCAGCCGGTTGAGCATTGTAAACAAGCGGATTTTGGTGCATTTACCTCGTATCAAAATCAGGGCAATAAAGTGAGTTTTTTAGGTGATACACATCCTGCATTTCATGGCAATGTGGTGAAAGCAATTGCATCAGCTCAGAAAATCTATCCGCATATTGTTCAAGCCTTAGCAGATAATAAACAAGATAAATCTGACTTAGAAACTGAATATCAACAATTTAAAGCAAAAATGCAAGATTTACTCACTGCAAAAGTGAATTCAACTCAGTATTTAACTGAAAATGTGTTGAGTATTCAAATCTATGCACCGATGGCAGCCCAGAAGTTTTTACCGGGGCAGTTTTTCCGTATTCAGAATTTTGAAACTGATGCCGCTAGCCTTCATGATACAAAATTACAGATGGAAGCAATTGCTGTTTTAGGGGCTAATGTCGATAAAGATAAAGGTGAAATTCAAGTAATTGTGCTGACTCAGGGTGCAAGTTCACGTTTATGTCGTCAGTTGCAAGTGGGGCAGAAAATCGCGTTAATGGGGCCTACAGGTGCAAAAACTAAAATCACAGAAGGGGGTGAAACGGTTTTATTTATCGGTGGTCAATTGGCAATCCCTGAAGTATTATCTGTTGGTAAAGCTTTGAAACAGAAAGGTAATAAGGTTGTTTATTTAGCGACTCTTGAGCGAGAGGATGCAGTTTTTTGTCATCAGGAGTTACTTGAGGCAACAACGCAAATTATATGGCAAACAAATAATGGGCAAGCTGTAAAACCTCAACGTCCACAAGATAAAGCCATGACCTGTGATTTAACAACCTTATTGCAGCAGTATGATGAATTGGGTGACGAATATGACTTGAAAGCATTATCCAGAGTGATTGTGATTGGTGGTGCGAAATTAGTCAGTTTAATCCAGTCTTTGCGTAATAATGAATTAAAGACTTATTTTAGCAATAATACGCGATTTTCTGCTTCTACTTTCAGCACCATGCAGTGTATGTTAAAAGGGGTTTGTGCGCAGTGTTTACAATGGCAAATTAATCCTGAAACAGGTGAAAGAACAAAAGCAGTTTTTGCATGTTCATGGCAGCAACAACCTATGGAAATGATTGATACTGCTAATTTAGTTGAGCGTTTGCGCCAAAATCGAGTGTCTGAAGTGTTAAATTCGGCTTGGTTGGATTATTTGAAACTGTAATTTCTCAATACTTCGGACAGTTTTTAAGAATTATTAAGTATTTCAATAAGTTAAAAATATAAGTGTTCTTTCGTAAGTTATTGATTTTATTATATTCTTTAAAAAAGTGTCCGAATCATTGTAATGAAAAATCCAAAATACTGAGAAGCTTATGAGCAAAGCAAGAAACTCTAAAT
>JAYQWJ020000314.1:0-2276 GCA_035829175.2 Candidatus Albibeggiatoa psychrophila | reverse complement strand
AAGTTGCTGTTATTACCCCCATTTGAAGTCAATTAACCGCTAATAGCATACAAATTTGACTTGCTGTACAACACCATAATAGGGTATCCTTATAATGTTATTTATAGTCATGATAAGTGAATTTAATAAGTAACCTATAGCCTGTTTACTGTACAAGGGTGAAGGATGAATATACACGAATATCAAGCTAAGAAACTTTTTGCCGATTACGGCATTCCTGTTCCCACAGGACATCACGCTTCTAGTCCAGAAGAAGCAAAAAAGCAAGCCCAATTATTAGGTGGCGATGCGTGGATGGTTAAAGCCCAAGTTCATGCAGGTGGGCGTGGTAAATCAGGTGGCGTTAAACGCGCGACTAGCCTAGATGAAGTGATGGCACTCACTAAAGACATGATAGGCATTCAGCTTGTTACTCACCAAACAGGAGCAGAAGGTCAACCTGTTAATTCTGTTCTTATCGAAACCCCTTCCAATATTGCTAGAGAACTTTATCTTAGCTTCGTTGTTGATCGTGCGACAAGACGTGTTGCGATTATTGCATCAACAGAAGGCGGTATGGATATTGAGGCAGTTGCTGACGCGACACCTGAAAAAATTATCACACGCACAATTGACCCTATCGTAGGTATTCAAGGCTATCAATGCCGTGAAATTGCATTTGCATTAGGTTTAAGCGGTAATCAAGTCAAACAAATGACTAAAGTATTATCTGGCTTATATAAATTATTTATTGATAAAGATTTAAGCTTAGTTGAAATCAACCCATTAATCACAACCGATACAGGTGATTTGATGGCGTTAGATGGCAAAATCAACGTTGATGATAATGCTTTATACCGTAATGAAGACATTGCTGACTTATATGACGCATCTCAAGAAGATGAAAAAGAACATAGAGCACGCGAATTTGATTTAAACTATATTGCTTTAGACGGCGACATTGCATGTATGGTTAACGGTGCTGGTTTAGCAATGGCGACCATGGATATGGTTAAATTAAGCGGTGGCGAGCCTGCAAACTTCTTAGACGTTGGTGGCGGCACAAACGAAGAGAAAGTAAAAGAAGCGTTCAAATTAATTTTATCTGACAGCAAAGTAAAAGTCATTTTAGTCAATATCTTAGGTGGTATTGTAAAATGTGATCTTATTGCGATTGGTGTCATTAACGCAATCAAAGAAACAGGTACACAACTCCCTGTTATTGTCCGTTTAGCGGGTACGCGGGTTGAAGAAGGTAAAGCACTATTAAAAGAAAGTGGTTTAGCGGTCATTCCTGCTGATGATTTAAAAGATGGTGCTGAAAAAGCAGTTGCAGCAGCGAAAGGGGCATAAGCATGAGCGTATTGATTGATAAGAACACCAAAGTTATTTGCCAAGGTTTCACTGGTAAACAAGGTACATTCCATTCTGAACAAGCCTTAGCTTATGGCACAAAGTTAGTCGGTGGTGTAACGCCGGGTCGTGCGGGTCAAACTCACTTAGACTTACCTGTATTCAATACAGTACGTGATGCAGTTGACGAAACCAAAGCTGATGCGTCAATGATTTATGTACCTGCTCCATTTGCAGCGGACGCGATTTTAGAAGCAGCAGAAGGCGGCATCAAAATCATCGTATGTATTACTGAAGGTATCCCAGTATTAGACATGTTGAAAGTGAAAGCGGTCTTAACTGCAAACTTCCCTAATACACGTTTAATCGGTCCTAACTGCCCTGGTATCATCACACCTGAACAATGCAAAATTGGTATTATGCCGGGTCAAATTCATAAAGCGGGTAAAGTCGGCATTGTTTCACGTTCTGGTACATTGACGTATAAAGCCGTTAGCCATACAACAGGCAATGGCTTAGGTCAAAGTACATGTATCGGTATTGGTGGTGATCCAATTCATGGTATGAACTTCATCGATTGCTTGGAATTATTCCAAAAAGACCCTCAAACCGAAGGTATCGTGATGGTGGGTGAAATCGGTGGTACTGCGGAAGAAGAAGCGGCTGAATTCATCAAATCAGATGTGACTAAACCTATGGTTGCATACATTGCAGGTGTTACAGCACCTCCGGGTAAACGTATGGGTCATGCGGGTGCGATTATCTCTGGTGGTAAAGGGACTGCTGAAGATAAATTCAAAGCTTTAGAAGCTGCGGGCGTAAACATTGCACGTTCTCCAGCAGATATTGGTCCTAAGATTTTAGAAGCATTAAGCTAAGTTTATAGCTAAACTCCTATTCTTAAGATGGCAAATGGTCGCAAGGCTGTTTGCCATTTTTTTATG
>JAYQWJ020000313.1:0-2133 GCA_035829175.2 Candidatus Albibeggiatoa psychrophila | reverse complement strand
ATATTCGCAACCGCAAAAGTTATCAAAAACATAAATAATTTTAAAAAGTTGTTATCCATGGCTTATTCTCTAATTATTCGGTTTAATTATAAAAATAACATAATCTATTTCTTAAACGTTTGAAAAATTTAACTTTGCAGCCGTTCACTGCTATAAAAAATACCAATTAAATATGCAAAGACATGACCCTCAGTAAAATCTAAAAATAAAGAATTCACCAAACAACCAATAACAATAGTTATAAATACGCCTTGTGCCATTTTTTGTTGTGGTTCGGGCAATTTCAATGCTAAATACCATAATTGATATAGAAACCAGATAAAAAGACCTAATCCAAGAACACCCCATTGCACTGCTATCATCAAATATTCATTGTGCGGATTTGTCGTTGGATGCGAAGGCTCACGCTCAGCATAGCGATGCACAAAACTACCTGTGCCTGAGCCTAATATAGGTTGTTGCTGCCACAATTGCCAGCTATGTTTATAAAAACTAAGACGTAATCGAATCGAATCTGTTTCAGCCGCCTGATGTTTTAAACCTGCAACGACTTTATCAATTCGGTGTTGCAAATTATTTGAAGTGTAATAAGTGCTGATACTCAAAACAATGACCACCAAAAACCCCAGCATGAAGCCTCGCCAATGCAATATTTGCCAACTAAATAGCAAAATCAAGCTCGCTAAAATTAAATAACCTGTTCGACCTTGAGTTAAAAATATCACGTCATAAATGGCTAAACCAACGATAATAATCGCCCACCACAAATGTTTTTGATAAGCCAATATCATAACAAAGTAGGCACTGAGTACGATTAATAAACTTTGGGTAATATGATTTTTAAATACATAGGCATTTCCAGCATCGCCATGAATGAAGCCATATAATTGATTTCCTGTTAGCGCGACAAAAAAAGATAAAATTAAAGTAACCATCATTGCAGCAAGAAAGGCTTTGAATCCCCATATTCGTGCAAATTTGTCTTGAAATCCATATAAAAACAGTGGGATAAGCAAAAATTCTTTATATTGTTTAATATTGTCAATAATAGCGGCTTGAGTCGCTGAGCTGTAAAGACTGCCAATAAAAATTAAAGCCAATAGACTCAAGGATGACCAAAGCAATGGATTTTTAATAGTTTGTTGCAATTCTATTGATTTGTTTGAAAAACACAGTCCAAAATGCAAAAGTGTGATAATCAGCAATAAACCGAATAAAACATTGGGTAACGCAATTGAAATAGGCAAACTAAAACCGATTGCAATGAGCAAGACTCGTTGTATCCAAAGTAAATATTTGACAAACATTAAAATGATCCAAACTGATGTTTGCTGCATTCTATCCTGTTCGCAAATGCTAAGCAATTGAGAGATTAATATCGATTACGGTACGTCCATACAATTCGCCGCGTAAAATTTTATCAATATAAATAGCGTTTAATTGTTTTAAATCACAGTGAGTTACCAAGTTATCCCATTGATTTATTTTCCAATCATTTGCCAATAAATCCCATAATTGCAAACGAATATCGCGCCCAGATTCTGCTGATGCAATCCCTAATAAATTGATGCCGCGTAAAATAAATGGGAAAACCTGCGTTTCTAAATGTGTGCCTGAAACCGTGCCGCAAGTGGTGACGCTACCAGCGTATTGTACTGATTTTAAAACACTGTTTAAACTCTCGCCGCCAACTGTATCGACCACCGCCGCCCATTGTGGTTTTAATAATGGCTTTTGGCTTGTTTGTAAAATATCGCGTCCAACGACTTTATTTGCGCCTAATTGGGTTAAAAAATCGACTTTATCTATTTTACCCGTCATGGCAGTCACGTCGTAACCTAATTTGGCTAAAATGGATACTGCAATGCTGCCCACGCCACCTGTTGCGCCTGTGACTAAAACTTTACCTTGTTGTGGTGTTAAGCCATTTTGTAATAATTTATAAATAGACCATGCGGCGGTATAACCTGCAGTGCCATAAATCATGCTTTGTTCTAAACTTAAATTTTGGGGCAATTTGACAATCCAACGGGTGGGGTAATAACAGCAACTTGAAATCTATATTAATTTATACTATTATTAACAAATGTTAAAAAAACTTGTAAAAATAGGTGAAGCTGCAAAGATACTAGG
>JAYQWJ020000312.1:0-2313 GCA_035829175.2 Candidatus Albibeggiatoa psychrophila | reverse complement strand
TTACGCCTTCAGGTGTTGCGGGTATTGGACAGGTTGCAGTCACCGCAATGGATTTAGGAGATTGTCCAATTGAAGATACAACTGATATTTCTGAGCAACCCATTACCGAAACTCAACAAGTAGCAACTTTTTCATCAATTCCAAAACCGTTTTCATCTCTTGTTTTTCCTGAAACACTTGTAGGTTCTACATCTGAACAGAATATTTCAATTGTAAACGAAGGTGAAGGTGATTTAGAGTTAAATAGCTATTCATTTACAGGGTTAAACAGTTCTGATTTTAATACTTCAACATCTAGCTTGGTTATTCCTGCTAAACAATCAAAACAAGTAACTTTGCAATGCAAACCTTCTGATAAAGGTGAGCGTGTTGCAAGTTTACAAATTTCTACAAATGATCCAAATAATTTATTAGTTAACTATAATTTATCATGTGTCGGCAAAAGAACAACTCAATGCTTACCAGACCTAAGTTCTCCAGACCCAAATATAGTAGGTAGACTTGGTGAAGGTTATGAAACTGACAGAGATAAAGTAAAACCCATTAGCTGTTTGAATAATTTACTTGCAGGCTCTAACCAGCCATTTTATGAAGTGGGTACTGCTTCTGCCAGTTTGGATGGAAGTAAGATTTTTACATATAACGAGTTACTCAAAGAGTTTAAGCTGCAATATTCTGTAGATGTTAAAGCAGAATTGTTTAGTGCTAAAAATGAAACTAAATTTGCCTTAACGAAAAAAGAACGTGGTGCTTCTTATTCGATGATATTTAAATTTGATGTTCGCTTACCAAATGCTAAATTTCCTATAGATACCAATAATGTTTTAAACAATTTAGCTCGTTCTATTCATGAAGAAGGTGATTCATGTAAATTTAAAACAACTTGTGGTGATAAATTTATTACTCAAATTGAACGTGGTGCAAATTTATATGTTGCAATTACATTTAATTTTACTTCTGAGAAAGACAAAATTGAGTTTTCTCAAGTAATGGAAGGGAGTTTTGGGTTTGAAAAATTAAGTGGAAATTTAAATCGTACAACCAGTTTTCTTGATGAGCGTTTAAAAGAAACAGCTCGGATGACCATTGAAGGTCTGCAAATTGGTGGTGATGTCACTGCTTTAGGCAACATTCTTGGTGGTTCTAATGCTGACGGGACTTTAGCACCTGCATTGACATGCTCTTTAAATGCGTTAGCTGATTGTGATAAAGCAGTGCAAGATATTATTGATTACGCAAAAGGTACATTTACTGAAACAGTTAAAACAGCCCCTGCAACATTGGATTACATGTATTCACGTTATGAAGATGTAGGTATATTTCCACAATTGGAGTCAGAAACAACACCTGAAATATTAACGGCAAGAACTCGTTTGGCTCAAGAATATGTGCAGCAATTGCAAGACCTTGAACAAGTAAGATTCTTATCGAAAGAATACATTAGCATGTATAGCACGCCAGAGAAACAAGTGCTAAGCAATTTAGAAAAAGATTTACAAGTTAACGTTGAAATCTTAAGAGTTGCAGCAGGTGTTTGTTTTGGTGATTTGAAAAATTGTGTTGCTAAACAACAAGAAACTTTTCGTAATTTGATTAACTATGACAAATTATTATTAGAACCACCAAAGCCTATTGAACTAAAACATTTAGATGAGGTACAAATTGGTGATACTGGAATAGGCACAAAATGCGACTTACCACCTAATTATGTTTTGACTGGTTTTGCAGCAGGAAGTGGTGGTGCTAATATCAATCCCTTAATGTGTGAAGGTAGAAAATTAAATGCTAATGGCACATTAGGTGCGAAAGAGCAATTTGGTGATAATGCTTCCGAAGTAAAAATTACTGTACCTGATGGAAATTATGTCATGGTTGGTTTAGGTGTTGAAGTACATTCTTGGAAAGCAGGGGCTAGTAGCACATTTGGTGGATGCCATAACTTTAAACATCACCAAAGAATTAACAAACTTACTATTCAATATCGTGAGTTTGATGCGGTCACTAAGCAACTTATAGGGGATATTCACGAAAAAGAGGTGAAAAACACAAGAGATTATTATGGAGGATGTAAGGCTCAGCCTCAAGGCAGCACTTTCAAAGATTATGATGCAAAATCACAAAACTTTGACATAGACACAACCATACCTACAAGTATTGGATTTGGTTACTATGTTAGTAACTATCGTGCAAAAATTGGTAGTGTTTACGTCAAGTTAAGTACGCTTGAATAATTTACAACTTTAGTATTCTCAAACATGCAAGCCTCTCCAAACCTTATGGAGAGTGCTTGCATTCAAAATCTTAGCATTGTTC
>JAYQWJ020000311.1:0-8820 GCA_035829175.2 Candidatus Albibeggiatoa psychrophila | reverse complement strand
CATTGGTTTCGACTGTGAAGCAGGAACTTGTGGGTACTAGCGATACATGCCTACTCTTAACGGCACGCTGTTAGGAATCTCTGTCCTTATAAGGGCGGGGAGGATGTCAACAAGCCGTTCTGTGTTAAAGTCATTGACGATATAGTTATTTTTTTTTATAATTTGATCGTTCGTATTGCATCACACCAAAACAATCCACAGAAAATGCGGCATTTCCTATAAAATACCTACACACGGCACTTGGCTTATGAGTGCAAGAACCTTAAACAAATCCTGTGGCACGCAAATATTTTTGTATAATCTTTAATTGATTCATTCTGCAACTTTGCACTTTGTGATGGGTACGGTTTATAACATTACTTTGTCTTAAACTGACCGATCAACATCAATATTTCATTCCAAACATCACCAACTCTACCAAGGCATCATGTCTGTTATAACACCATGAATCTGACAGAACTCAAACAAAAAACAGCATCCGAGCTAATGCTATTAGCTCAAGAACTAGGACTAGAAGGCACTGCAAGAGCCCGTAAACAAGACGTTATATTTGCCCTACTTAAAGCCCATGCGAAAAAAGGCGAGGATATTTTCGGAGACGGCGTATTAGAAATTTTACAAGATGGATTCGGCTTTCTGCGTTCATCTGACAGTTCATATTTAGCAGGTCCAGACGATATTTATGTTTCACCCAGTCAAATCAGACGTTTTAACTTGCGCACGGGTGACATGGTGTCAGGCAAAATTAGACCACCTAAAGATGGTGAGCGTTATTTTGCGTTGCTTAAAGTCAATGACATTAATTTTGAGCATCCTGAACTTGCTAAAAACAAAGTCTTATTTGAAAATTTAACCCCGTTATTTCCCAATGAGCGTTTAAATCTCGAAGTGGGAAATGGCAGTACAGAAGATTTAACCCCGCGTATTATCGATCTTATATCACCGATTGGTAAAGGTCAGCGTGGTTTGATTGTATCACCACCAAAATCAGGTAAAACCATGATGTTGCAAAATATGGCTCAGTCCATTGCGCATAATCATCCTGAATGTTTTCTTATCGTGTTATTAATTGATGAACGTCCTGAAGAAGTGACTGAAATGGAACGTTCTGTCAAGGGCGAAGTCGTTTCTAGTACTTTTGATGAACCTGCTGCACGTCATATTCAAGTGGCAGAAATGGTGATTGAAAAAGCCAAACGTCTCGTTGAACATAAACGTGATGTGGTGATTTTACTCGATTCTATTACTCGTTTAGCCCGTGCTTACAATACGGTTATTCCATCATCAGGCAAAGTCTTAACAGGTGGTGTCGATGCCCATGCCTTACATCGTCCAAAACGCTTTTTCGGTGCAGCGCGGAATATTGAAGAAGGGGGCAGTTTAAGCATTATTGCAACAGCCTTGATTGATACAGGCTCTAAAATGGATGATGTGATTTACGAAGAATTTAAAGGTACAGGTAATAACGAAATTCACTTAGACCGTAAAATTGCTGAAAAACGCACTTATCCTGCAATTAACATCAATCGTTCTGGCACACGTCGTGAAGAATTATTGCTTAACCAAGATGAAATGCAACGAGTTTGGATTCTACGCAAATTGTTACATCCAATGGAAGAAATCGCTGCAATGGAATTCTTACTTGACCGCTTAAAAGTCACCAAAACCAATAATGCCTTTTTTGACTCAATGAAGCGTTAATCAGCAATGGCTGTCACTTCTCTGACCTCTGTTATCATCGTCAACTACAATAGTGGGCAATATTTAGCCCAATGTGTCATGGCGGTGCTAGCGTCGACTGTGCCTGTGGAAGTGTTTGTGGTAGACAATGCGTCAATGGATGATAGCATTCAACAGTTACGTCAAATTTTACCCAAACATGCACCTGTTAGTATTGAACAAAATGTGCAAAATCAGGGTTTTGCCAAAGCGAATAATCAAGTGCTCGATAAAACAAAAGGCGATTATTTATTATTTCTGAATCCCGATTGTTTTGTTGAAACCGATACGCTAGAACAATCTCGGATGGTGATGAATACTCATTCTGATGTGGGTATGGCTGGGGTGTTGGTGTGCAATCCTGATGGTTCAGAGCAAGCAGGAGCAAGGCGTAGCGTGCCATCTCCATGGCGTTCTGTGATTCGGATTTTACATTTAAATACATTATTTCCTAATCATCCACGTTTTAAAAGCTTTGTTTTGACTCAAGAACCAATACCCAAAAAACCCATTGAATTAGAAGGTATTTCTGGGGCATTTATGTTTGTTCGACAATCAGCACTCGCGCAAGTGGGCGGTTTAGACGAAGGCTATTTTTTACATTGTGAAGATTTAGACTGGTTTATGCGTTTTCGGGAACAAAACTGGAAAATTTTATTTATTCCACATATCAAAGTGACTCATATTAAAGGCGCGTGTAGTGACAAACAACCTGTTGCAGTGCTATGGTATAAGCATAAAGGGATGATACGTTTTTACCGTAAATTCTTCCAGCAGCGTTATTCTTGGCTTGTGATGTTGGTTGTCATCGGCGCTGTTTGGTTACGTTTTGCGGTGTTGGCAGCTCTCAGCGTTGTGACCCGTAGAGGAGGAAAGTCTAAATGACTGTGCATTTCAGTGAACACCCCGGTTGTTGGGAAAGACATTTACAACGTCAATATAAAAACCCTCTGTTTGGTCACTTTGAATATGATATTTCGCAAATGGATGTTGAGAATGCACAGCGTAGTGACGAGAAGGAACGCCAAACTTTTCAAACTGATTTTCAATATTTATTAGAAGAAGTGGCAAATTTACAATCTCAAGTCGAAGCTGAAATTGTATTAAAACTAAAAGATAGAATTGATGCTTTGTATGAACAATGTGCTGGTTTAGGTGCTGATTTTTCTCAAGCCAAGAAAGGATTGGGTAATTTAAACGAATTGATTATGCAGTCTATTTTATCAACAGGGGTTGAAGATACTGAGTTGCTAGAACGCCTAGAGCATGAAAAAACTTCTCGGCAAATGCACTTTTCTTTATTAGAACATCCTTTTATTGCGCACTTATTACATCCAAATTCGCCTATTGGTGAAACGGAAATTGTGCCTTCTTTATTAACTGAAGATGATGCGTCATTACGAGCGGCAATGAGTTTATTTGAAGTAAAGCAGCAAAAAATATTGTGTGAAGAAGGACGTAGTTTACTCACGCGCCTAAAAGAGCAAGGTTATGATTTACCAACGGCTTGGATACGTTTAGCGTCGATGGAACAACCATTGTATAAAGCAAAACCATAGCTCTGTTGTGAATCTATAAGATGATTTGTCGTCTTGCATTTTTCTAAAATATTTCTAAGTAATTACCAACGATAGAAACTATCAGGATTATAAATATGATAAAAATCGCCGCGCACTAAACGCGGTAATGATTTGTAAGCATGACCTTGCGCATCAATTAACACCTGTTGTAAATCAATTTCAATTTCTTCCACGTCTTCATCATCAGGAATATGCGTATAAGATTTTTCTTGTACACCTGCAACAATCTCATCAACCCAGCCTAATTTTTGTGCATCGCTCGCGAATTCTATCCAATCGCCCTCGGTACTATTTTTATACATGGCTTGGACAAATTTCTCTAATGTTATGCCCATTTTTTCAGCAACAGGCGTGAGCAATCGTTCTGACCAGCGTTGTATAAACTTCAAAGATTCATCAAGTTGAGTCGTATTGCCCATTGCAAAACCCGACATTTGATGATGTACAATTAACGCATTTGGATAAGCAAATGAGCGTTCTGCCAGCGCGGTAATAATCGCCCCCATACTGCCCGCAAAACTTTTAACCAACACATAAACAGGTGCTTCACTATGTTTCATTACTTCTAAAATCCGCGCACCTTCCATCACCGAACCGCCCATACATTGATCAATGACGATAAAAATAGGATATTCAGTGCTTTCATTATTATAAAAGTGGATATATTTTGTCACAAAATTAGCAGTTTTAGTATTAATCACTTCATCTAAAACAATACGTCGATCGCTGATTACAAGCTTGCCATCTATCACAGGATTTGCTAGATATTCAGGCTCTTTAATTTCATCAAATAAATCACTTAATTCTTTACGACGTAGCAATTGTTCACGCAACTCATTCTCTAAACCGAGTTTTTCGCTTTCAGATTCTATTTTAGCTAGAATACGCTTTTTCTTCTGTTCAAAAACTTGATTTTGCAGTTCCAGCCGTTCACTTTCAGCCGTCAGCCGCGCAATCTCATTTTTGATTTTTTGCAATGCTAATTCATTGTCTTGTCTAAGCTTAAGAATTTGTTTTTGATGTAATTGTGTATCTTCGCTATAAAGCTGTTCCAAGGTCACAGCAACATCTGCGTCAAGTTCTGTTAACTCAGCATCAACTTCTAAATCCTCAATGTCTTCAGTTAAATCTTGATTAGACAACTCACTGGACGGCAACAAATCCAATATCGAGACTGTGATATTATCGTCATCCGCATAAGCAGTATTAATCAAGCATAACAACAAAATAATCAAGTATTTCATCGTAAAACATTCCTAAATCAGCCCATCATCAACATTGATTTTTAGTTTAGCATGAAACCAATCACCTTGCCTAAACAGTCTCTGCAACTGAGCTAGACTTAATTTCAAACCAGTCAACCTTTGTAAAGCCGCGTGGTAACTTGTGTCCGCGCTTGGTTCGAGTATCGGTGTAAAATTCAATGTCGCGAGGTTTTAAATTTAATAGGCGTTTTCCTGCATGTAAACAAATCTCATCGCCTAAATTTAGAACGGTCAAAGCAACAACCATTTCAGTAGATTTTGCGGGAATATTCAATAATTTAACCCCCTTTCCTTTGCTTAAGTTAGGTAACTCTTCCAAAGGCACAATCAATAAATGCCCTTCACTGGTTGCGACGATGTAATGATCTGCATTTGCGGGGATATAGACAGGAGGTAAAATTTTTCCGTCTTGTGGTATGGTTAATACCGCTTTGCCATTCTTATTTTTGGTTTGTAAGTCGCCCAAAGTGGTGATAAATCCATAACCGCTATCGGTTGCCAATAAATAACGTAATGCTGAATTGTCATCACCTAATAAAATATGCTCAAAAGTTGCACCATTTGGCGGTGTAAAACGACCTGATAAAGGTTCACCTTGACCACGGGCTGAGGGCAAAGTATGTGCAGATGTGCTGTAACTTCGACCGCTGCTATCTAAAAAGAAGGCTTGTTGATTTGATTTACCTTGCGCATAAGCGGCGAATTGGTCGCCAGAACGAAAGCTCATATTTTCGGGTTCAACTTCATGACCTTTGGCAGCTCGCACCCAACCTTTTACAGATAAAATAACGGTGACAGGTTCAGAAGAAATCAATGCTTTATCATCAAAAGCCTGAGCTTGCTCACGTTCAACCAACGGTGATTTACGTTCATCGCCATATTTTTTTACATCGGCTTTAATCTCTTTAATCACTAATTTTTTCAAATTGGCTTCGGCACTTAATGTGGTTTGCAAGCCTTCTCGTTCGGTGGATAGTTTGTCAGTTTCTGCTTGAATTTGGACTTGTTCTAATTTAGCAAGTTGGCGTAGTTTTAAGTCTAAAATCGCTTCAGCTTGGGTATCGGTTAAAGCAAATTTCTGGATTAAAATCAACTTGGGTTTATCATGTTCTCGAATCGCCGCAATCACTTCATCAATATTAAGATAAGCAATTAATAAACCTTGTAAAATATGCAGGCGTTTTTCAATTTTGTCCAAGCGGTATTGCAAGCGTTTTTGCACCGTACCGACTCGAAACACAAGCCATTCTGTGAGCATTTGTTTAAGATTTTTGACTTGCGGTCGACCATCTAAACCGACAACATTCATGTTAATTCGATAACTGCGCTCTAAGTCCGTTGTTGCAAATAAATGTGTCATCAAAGCATCGGCATCAACACGATTAGAACGTGGCACAATCACAACTCTAGTCGGATTTTCATGGTCTGATTCATCCCGCACATCATCGACTAATGGCAATTTTTTAGCTTGCATTTGAGCTGCAATTTGAGTGATGATTTTTGAACCCGAAGTTTGATAAGGTAGCGCGGTGATGACAATATCGCTATTTTCACGGCTATAACACGCTCTCATGCGCAATGAACCGCCACCTTTTTCATACATTTTACGCAGTTCATGGCTTGGTGTAATAATTTCAGCTTCGGTCGGAAAGTCGGGGGCTTTGATAAATTTACATAATTCGTCTAGGCTGGCTTCTGGTTTTTTGAGCAAATAAATACAGGCTTCAGCCACTTCGATTAAGTTATGCGGCAAAATATCAGTTGCCATGCCCACCGCAATGCCTGTGCCGCCATTGAGTAATACATTCGGTAGTCTTGCGGGTAATAATTCAGGTTCATCAAGTGTGCCGTCAAAATTGGCTTGCCAGTTGATTGTGCCTTGTTCAATTTCACCCAGTAACACATCGGTGAATGCGGCTAAACGGGCTTCGGTGTAACGCATTGCCGCAAATGATTTTGGGTCATCGACAGAACCCCAGTTGCCTTGTCCATCGACTAAGGGATAGCGATAAGAAAAAGGTTGTGCCATCAATACCATGGCTTCGTAACAAGCACTATCGCCGTGAGGATGATATTTACCTAACACATCACCGATAGTACGTGCTGATTTTTTATATTTATTACTGGCTTTTAAGCCAAGTTCAGACATGGCATAGACAATACGCCGTTGCACAGGTTTGAGTCCATCACCAATATGCGGCAGTGCTCTATCTAAAATGACGTACATCGCGTAGTCAAGATAGGCTTGCTCAGTAAATTGATGTAATGGAATTTGTTCTATTTCGTTGAAGGTGTTTTGCATAAAAATCTTTGCGGTAATCTGTAGAAAGTGGGCTGATTACGAAAATGAATTTAATAACAATCAGAGACAATAGTCAATTCTCAGTGCATAGCTAATATGCTTTATTGTATTATTTTTGATGTGAAGTCACGTAATTCATCTTAAATTATCATATTGTAGTAAAAGCCAAAAAGATAGTGTTAATCATTAATATAATCAAATAGATAATAATTGCAAAATGGGTGTATTGTCTTAAGTTTCTACTAAATCCCCAAAAGCATCGGCAGTAAAATTTCGTAATTCTTAATAGTTAAACTACTGATGTCCAAATTAAATTTAGTAACACAACGTTGTTTTAATAAATTCCCAATTTGTAAATAATCATGCGGTAAAGTGTGAAATGCGTTGCCCAAATCGACTTCAAAACTATTCACTAAAATTTTCCCTGCAATGCTGAATTACGATGTGGCATCAAAAAATCTATTTGAATCATAGTAAAATAGGCTAAAAATCAAAAGACGATAAAAGCAATACTGTGGACAATTTTTAGGAATTATTAAATATGCTCCAAACATCCAGACAAGCCGCTTTATATAGCGCAACGCAACAATTTCAACATTTAGACACACCTCGTTTAGATGCTGAACTCCTCTTGATTCACGTTCTTAATATTTCGCGGGCGCAACTATACGCATGGCCTGAAAAACGGTTAAATGATGAACAATGGCAACAATTGCAGAATTTAGTCAAAAAACGTATTAAACATCAACCGATTGCCTATTTGACAGGTCACAAAGAATTTTGGTCATTAGATTTACGGGTTAATGCCGCGACCTTAATTCCACGCCCTGAAACTGAATTATTGGTTGAACAAGCTTTAAAATATATTCATGAAATTGAGCAGCCTATTATTTTAGATTTGGGTACAGGTAGCGGTGCAATTGGATTGGCGTTGGCGCAAGAATATCCACACGCTCGCATCACGGCGGTTGATGTTAATGCTCAAGCATTGGAAATCGCACAATATAATGCGCAAAGTTTAGAATTAAATAATATTCAATTTCAGCTTAGCCACTGGTTTCAAGATTTACCGCCACAACAAGTGCATCTTATCGTGTCAAATCCGCCTTATATTGCAAATGATGACCCGCATTTAAGCTTAGGCGATGTGCAATTTGAACCGTTGCAAGCCTTAGTATCGGGAAAAGATGGGCTAGATGATATTCGAGAAATTGCCGCACAAGCGAAACATTTTTTATTAGCCGAGGCTTATTTGTTGTTTGAACATGGATATGACCAAGCGGAGACAGTACAACAGATATTAATGGAACAAGATTATAAAAATGTAAAAACAATCAAAGATTTAGCGGGACAAGAACGGGTCAGTTTAGGACAATGGAAAGGATAAACAAGACGTGACGCTGCAATAAAGTCGGTAGCGTTCACGCCTGAATAGATTAACTTAAGGGCATAATGGTGTCAGTTGAGGGACAACACGACGTAATGAAGCCCAACCCATGCCTAAATTTGCTTTACGACTAGTGACTAACACAACTAAAGCATCTGGTTTTTCTGGCACAATCATCATAAAGTGAAATGTGTTTTCTGTTGTCATTTGTACTTCTTTCACTAAATGTGCTTTGCTATTACCACGCATATTCGCAATCATATCTTCTACTGCACTAATAGTACGACCACGAAACATATCAACTGCGGCTGCTGCAACTGCATCTAAATAAGACTGGGTGAAATAAGGCACATTGTGGGAGACACCTAATAGCAAACCGCTATTTAAGTCTACTACCGAACATCCCAGTGCAGCATCTACAGTGCGAACAATTTCACTACAAATTTCATTAATATCCATTGTGATTCCTTAAATCCATGCAAAACGAAGGAAATGCAAAACAATTATACTGTGATTATCAGTTAAGACAAAGCCTTACTTATTAAAACGTTCAGGTATCTTAACGGC
>JAYQWJ020000310.1:0-1710 GCA_035829175.2 Candidatus Albibeggiatoa psychrophila | reverse complement strand
ACTTCTAAAAAGGCAAGTTCAAACTCGCATCAATCGCTAAGAATTGGCGACGGAAATCTTGCTGAATCCGTTCTAATCCTGCTTGCGTTTCTGCTTCAAACCGAATCACTAAACACGGCGTGGTATTCGATGGACGTACCAAACCCCAACCATCAGCAAAATCAGCCCGTAAACCATCAATGGTTATAATTTCTGCTGCTTCAAATTTAAAACTATCCAATACTTTCTTCATTAATTCAAAATTCTCGCCTTCTTTTTCTAGTTCTAATTTTAATTCTGGAGTGCTCACAGCATTCGGTAACGCGCTCAATATTTCTGTTGGTGTTCGTTCATCTTTGGCTAAGATTTCCAACAAACGCGCAGCGGTATATAACGCATCATCAAAACCATACCAACGTTCTTTAAAGAAAATATGCCCACTCATTTCACCACCGAGTAAGGCTTGTTCTTGTTTAATTTTAGCTTTAATCAACGAATGCCCCGTACACCACATCACAGGTTTACCACCTTGTTCAGCAATGCTTTTACCCAGATGGCGGCTGCATTTCACATCATATACAATCGCTGCATTGGGATTACGGTTTAAAATATCAGTCGCATATAAAATCATTTGACGATCTGGCCACACCACTTGCCCATCCGCGTCGACTACGCCTAAACGGTCGCCATCGCCATCAAAGCCCAGCCCTAAATCTGCGCCTGTTTCTTTGACGGTTTTGATTAAATCTTCTAAGTTTTTCAACACGGTTGGATCAGGATGATGATTGGGGAAATTGCCATCGACTTCGCAAAATAATTCGATCACTTCACAACCCAAAGCTTTTAATAATTGTGGTGCTAAATCACCCGCCGCGCCATTGCCACAATCAACCACGACTTTAAACGGACGTTGTAATTTGACATCTTGCACAATGCGTTGCACGTAATCTTGTTGAATATCTTGGGTTTTTAATTGTCCATCACCCGTAATAAAGTCTTGCTGCTCCACACGGCGTTTTAGGGTTTGAATCGCATCGCCTGCCAAAGTATCGCCATCAATCATGATTTTCATGCCGTTGTAATTCGATGGGTTATGGCTGCCTGTGAGCATCACGCCACTGCCTGTTTTTAAATGATAAGTAGCGAAATACAGCACAGGAGTTGGAATCATCCCAATATCAATCACATCACGCCCCGCCATACGCAGACCTTTAATCAGAGCTTGAATTAATTCAGGCCCAGACAATCGCCCGTCACGTCCAACAGCCACGGTTTTTTGATTTTTTAAAGCGGCTTCACTGCCAATCGCTTGCCCAATTTGGGTCACAATTTCAGGGGTTAAGCTCTCGCCAACAATGCCACGAATATCATATGCACGGAAAATAGACACGAAATCATCCTTTTTTGAAATCTGTTTATAAATTATATAGAAAGTCTAAAATTGTATTTAATCAATATATCGTCCGAATTCTTTAAAATAGTGCTGAATTGTCCAACGTTTAAAAGCAGTAAATGCAGAGGCTTTATTGAGATGTCGCTTTATTTTTCGTCGGTAATAATCACAATCATCTGCTAAATTGGTGTCATGGACAATAATCACATAAATGGGTTTGAAAATCTTTAATTTCATCTAATAACTGCTGTCTTATATTGCTGGATTCTATGGTTTTTAACTGTGTTGTTCCATTCAATGGTTCGGACAAATAATCATAAAATCAGGCAGCAATAGCC
>JAYQWJ020000309.1:0-1654 GCA_035829175.2 Candidatus Albibeggiatoa psychrophila | reverse complement strand
GTCTCTCAAGGGTGGCAACCTATTAAAATTATTTGAATTTGTATTATAATTATTATTATCCAGCGTATTTAAGGTTGCAGGCAATTCACTAGGTCTGTTATCAGACAATTCACTAGATTTATCATCAGGGGATTTTACCGTAGAACGCATTTTCTCAATCGCTGAAGTAATCATCCATGCAATCAATAAAAGCCCACACATAAAACTAATCATGACCAGTGGAGAAAAACTGAGCAATTGTTCCACAAGCTTTTTTTTAGGTGGATTTTTTGCAGAATCAGACTGTTTTGCTTTTTGAGTTGATGGCTCAGGTTTCTCGTTATGTTCCTGCTCTTCTGATTCCAACATCGGTGACTCCTTAGCCTAATGGGCTGTTTTTCTCAATTTGCTCTAGCAAACTATTAATTTTTGTCTCATATTGTTGAATTTCGCCGATAATGGTGCGTAAACGTGATAAATCCATTAAATTTTGCAAATCCACGATACTTGATTGACGAACCAAAGCTAAATTAGCTGTGCCTTCATAGACTTGAGAGGTCATATTAAGAAAGCTAAGGAAATCTAAGATTTTGGCAGAATATGCTTTTGCTTGGGTTGTTATTTCGACTTGTTGTTGCTGAAACTGAGTCCATAAGCTTTGCTGAGTATAAAGTAAGCTTGCTACACGTTGTAAATTATCTTTGCGCCAACCTTCCGTAATGGCTTGTGCATCAGCTTGCAGTTTAGACACATTTGCTTGGGCTATTTTTTGGTAATTCATTGTATTAGCTTGTAATTTTTGCAGGCGCGTTAATATATTTTGATGCGTTTGCTCTACAACAGGTTTCGTGTTGGCAATGGTGCGATAGGTTTGGGCAATTTGTAATAACTCATCTGCAACGGGTTGTACTATTCGGTCTACATTTTTAGCCTGACGCACTAAATTGTCCAGTGTATTTAGTTTTTTCAAGTGTTTTTTAATTAAATACGCTGCTTCACCTGTATTTTTCTCTAAAAGTTGTTTGACTTCGGTTTTTAGGTTTTTCTTAATATTTTGATATAATTGTGGAAATGATTGAGATTGTATTTTAACTGAGACCCCAAGAAAATCATGTTTACGATTATCAGAATCAAATATAACGCGAATTTTAGAGCCTGCAACTTCTAAACGTTCATTGATTGCACCTGTGAATGTGCCTATTTTTTGTCCGCTTGCATCGTATAAGGTTAAAACATCCCATTTATCTTCTATTTCACCCGAAATCGTGACAATCAGCGCATAGGCATTTGGAATTTCTAATGTTTTATCATTGAATTGATTATCTTGATAACGACCCGTAGAAAACTCGGATTTGTAAACAGAGTCTGCTGCAAAAACAGGCTGTGTCAAACCCAGAAGAAGTATCCAACTGAGAAAAATATAGTGCAAACGATTTAACATGTTGTCCTCTAGCAAAGTTATTCTCGAAATAACGAGGTTAAGTATAGCTTGCTCAAGTGCGGAATACCATTATATGTGACAAGCTATATAAAAATGATTGTGGCTCAAGGTGAATTAAATATTTTTTCCTTGAACTGGATACGAATGGGTGGTGATTCTATACGATGTTATTGAAAAAGAGAGTAAAATATAGCTATAGTGGTAGAGAAAAGCCAGTCAGTTTAGTTTGGGTAA
>JAYQWJ020000308.1:0-1467 GCA_035829175.2 Candidatus Albibeggiatoa psychrophila | reverse complement strand
AAAAGGCAACCTACTTTGAACGACGAGCAACTGCTGCGCTATAGCCGCCAGATTTTACTCCCACAAATAGATATTGATGGACAACAAAAATTACTAGATTCTAAAGTGCTGATTGTCGGTATGGGTGGCTTGGGTTCGCCTGTTGCGATGTATTTAGCCGCTTGTGGAATCGGACATTTGGTTTTGGTAGATCATGACACAGTTGAACTCTCAAACCTACAACGCCAAATTATTCACACCACTGATCGAATCGGCATACCTAAAGTTATTTCCGCGCAACATACTTTAAATGCACTGAATCCAGAAATCCAAATCAGCACTTATCAAGATAAAATAGAAAATATTAAGCAAAATTTGACTGATATTGATGCCATTATTGACTGTAGTGATAATTTTCCAACACGTTTTGCGCTTAATCAGTACAGCATTCAACACAAAATCCCTCTTATTTCAGGTGCAGCTCTACGCTTTCAAGGTCAGCTCAGCAGCTTTTTACCCGCTAAAATCGACAGTCCCTGCTACCATTGTTTATATCCTGATATGGAAACTGTGCAAGAAAGTTGCAGTGAATCAGGAGTTATATCGCCGCTTGTTGGAGTAATTGGCAGCTTACAAGCTATCGAAACAATCAAAATACTCTTAAACATAGGCAATAACCTGTGTGGTAAACTAATGCTATTCGATGGTTTTACCATGCAATGGCGTACCGTGACATTAGCCAAAGATGACCAGTGTCCCGTGTGCGTAAACAAGTAGCTCAGATGATTGGAGGTGTGGGTAATGACTGTCACCGTGAAATTTTTTGCTAGTTTGCGTGAAAAAGTAGGTATAGGTTCAGTGCAACTCAATGTGAATGTACCATTGACGGTTGCACAAGCGTGGTCTCAGGCCTGCGATGAACTTCCTTTGCCCTCTCATGTATTGATGGCGGTGAATATGGAATATGTAGAACCTTCAACGGTTTTGCATGATGGTGATGAAGTTGCATTTTTTCCACCTGTAACAGGAGGTTAAGTTTGATGAAAGTCGTTGTCACAACCGAACCATTTAATCCATGGGAACAGATTCAAGTTTATGAACAACAATTGGGTTCGCAAGCGTTACAATGGGGTGCTGTGACAACCTTCGTCGGCACAATGCGTGATTTCAATGAAGGTGATGATGTGCAAGCGATGTTTTTAGAACACTATTCGCCGATGACGGAAAATTATTTACAAAAAATTAGTCAAACTGCAATGCAACGCTGGGATATTCTTGATACGCTGATTATTCATCGCGTTGGTGAAATTTGTCCGCAAGACAATATCGTACTTGTCGCAGCATGGGCAGCACATCGTGGTACAGCTTTTGAGGCGAGTCGCTATCTCATCGAAGAGTTGAAACATCACGCCCCATTTTGGAAACATGAAACTTTAAAAAATGGTGAAAAACGTTGGGTTGCCGCCAATACTTCTGGTGATGCTCAAA
>JAYQWJ020000307.1:0-6090 GCA_035829175.2 Candidatus Albibeggiatoa psychrophila | reverse complement strand
AACTTAGCTTTGTATTCAATCTGTTGACGCAGATAACCAAAGCCTGCATCACTGAGTTGATGTAAAACCGCTTGTCTCTGATTAGAAATACGAAAGTGAAGTTTAGCAACCTTGAGTTTGGCTCTCGCTCTGCGGTTGCTACCTTTTTGTTTTCGTGATAAGCATATGTTATCACAAATAAGCATAGATTTGTGTTAGCTGTAACTTACCCTTGATTTGTGGGACAAGGCGGCGGATAAAAAATGATAATTGGTAAAAAAACTGACAAATAAATTATGTGTTTGATATATCTATTAAATATACCATTACCATAGTGCGGTATTTTTAGGTCGAAAAAACATATTTAATCAATATGATAACCATAAAACAAACAGTTGTAAAGGCACTAGATTGTTAGCGCAATCGAGTATAAAATGACTGCCAATATTTCAAGTGCTGTTTCTTGCAGGAACTTATAGCCATACCAATGGCTCGTAGCATTTTGATATAAAAGGCAAAATTAGCTACCCATTCTTTTTGTATGTAAATACAACAAATTACAGACATTTTTTAAGAACGATTATCTAAATTGTTAAGTAACTTTTTGATTTTAAGAAATTCACCTTGGAGGTAAATCAATCGTGTCCGCCCAGTTGTGGAATCAGTGTCTTGGCTATTTGGAGCAAAAGCTTACGCCCAAAGATTTTAATACTTGGATACGTCCTCTACAAGCAGATGAGGATGAGGACTGCTTGCGCCTGTATGCCCCCAATCAATTTGTATTGGAGCGAATTAAAAAAGAATACCAACAGCATATTGATACGGTTATCACTCATGTTAGGCCCAAACAAGAGCCAAAATTATCTATTCAAGTGGGTAGCCCTAGAAGCAGTCAGCAAAAACGTACTATTGGCCGCAGCCCGATTACGGCAGAAAGTTTCTCAACTCATTTAAATCCTCAACTCAATTTTAATAGCTTTGTTACAGGTGACTCGAATCGTTTAGCGCAATTTGCCTCGTTTCAATTCGCGGAGCAAGGTGGCTATAACCCGTTGTTTATTTACGGTGGCGTTGGTTTGGGCAAAACCCATTTAATGCACGCGGTGGGCAATCATATTATTTCTCGTCAACCGGGTGCTAAAGTCAGCTATGTTCGTGCTGAACAGTTTGTGAATGAAATGGTAAAAGCATTAACTGAAAATAAAATGAGTGATTTTAAAAAACGCTATCGTTCACTTGATACGCTATTAATTGATGATGTGCAATTTTTTGCCAATAAAACCCGTTCTCAAGAAGAATTATACCATACATTCAATGTGTTACTTGAAGACAATAAAAATAAAATCATCTTAGCTTGCGACCGTGTGCCACAAAAGATTCAAGGCATTGAAGACCGCTTAAAATCACGTTTTAGCAGTGGTTTAAGTGTTTCTATCACCCCGCCAGATTATTCTACACGTTTGACTATTTTAGAAACAAAAGCCCGTTTAGCCAAAATTGAGTTACCAACCGATGTTAATAGCTTTATTGCTGAGCATATTCAATCTAATGTCAGAGAGTTAGAAGGTGCATTAAATCGTTTAATTGCCGTTGCACGTTTATTGCGCCAAAAGATCACTTTAAACAGTGCGCAATCCACTTTAGAAGATTTGTGTTCCATTAAAAAACAAGAAATTACTGTACAAATAATTCAAGAGCTTGTCGCAGATTATTATAAAGTCTCAATCGCCGAACTGTGTTCAAAACGTCGTCATCGTCAAATTGTACGTCCACGTCAAATGGCGATGTTATTGATAAAAGAATTGACTGATCACAGTTTGCCCGAAATCGGTAGTGCATTTGGTGGTCGTGATCACACAACCGTGCTGCATGGTTGTAAAACAATAGATAAATTAAAAGCAATGGATATACAAGTGAATAAAGATTATTTACATTTATTGAGTCATTTAAACTAAAACATCAAAAAATGTGAAATTACTCTGTTTTTACTCAACTTCTTGCTCAATTATTTTAATTTCATCCTCAGTTAAATCATACAATTGATAGACCATTTGTTCAATATGATAATCTGTGGTTTTAATATCGGTTTGTAATTGATTTATATCCTTTTTATACTCATTAAAATAGATTTCCCACTCATCTTGCTGCTTTAAATTTAATTCAATTTTTTGCTTTTTCAGTTCATCAAGTAAAATTTTAAATTCAAACTCATAAAAACAAGTTATTTTCTTAGTGATCTTGGGAATATTGAAATTATCACAAAGTCGCCGCATAAATTTGATTTTCTTATTTTGTAACATCTTATGCAACAAAAGTATTTTCTGTGTTTTTTCGATAAATGGCTGTTGTTGGGATGAAGAAGCAGCAATGATGGGAATAGTTTTAATTAATTTTGATGTAAAGCTAGGATAACTTTTATTTTGCTGTTTAGGCGATTGGCTCTTAATGTAAAAAGTCAGTAGTTTGGAATTCAAAAGTGCCAGTAAATATTTCAAACTATAATCCGAGTTTTTATTAACAATAACGGCAGCAATATTTTTAATAACAGCTGCTTGCTCGATATAAGTTGCAAATATTCGTGGATTAATCACTTCTCTAATAATAAGCTTTGGTTTATCAAAAATTGCTTGCTCTCTAGGTTCTGCTAACCATGCGCCGTATTTGATAAATTGAATTTTACGCTCATCATAACTATATCTAGCAATACCTTGCGAAATATAAGGATAGTTATATTCTGGCGATGGATTTGCGGAAACAAACAAATCTTGCTGTTTTTCCACACCCGTTTGCGCAGGCTTACCTTTACCTTTTTGATACACTTTTACACCCATAACTTGATGATATAAATCAATTAAATGTGTAGTATTATCATGATTAATGAGCTTTTTTATAATATCTCCCGTTTGCGATACAGAACAAGTAAATTGTTGATGAATTAAATCCTTTTCAGATAAATAACATTGTGCAATATTTTCAAACTGCTGATGCTCAATTGCTGCATGTTTTTCAGCTAATAAGATGATTGCAGTAGGCAAATTCACTCCTTGAAAAATGCCATCGCCTAACTGTATATTTTTAATCTTATTAAAGTGTTGAGCAAGATAATTGCGTAAATCAGCAAAATATTCCTTTTTTAAGTAAGAATCGGGAATAATATAAGCTGATATGCCAGCGTTTTTTAGTAATTCAGTCCCTTGCTGTAAAAAATATTTGTAAGAATCAATTGTGCCAAAACTGGTTTGTTTAAATCTTTGTTTAAGCCATACTTTATTATCTAATTTTGCACCATAAGGCGGGTTGCCAATAATCACATCGAAACCGCCATTTTGCATAATTTTAGGGAATTCTTGTTTCCAGTTAAAGGCTTTATTCCCTGCAATTTTTACATCATCAATCAATGAATTGCCACATTTGATATTGTTATTTAAATGCGATAACTCACGATGTTTTTTTGCAGTGCGCAACCATAAAGAAAGTTTGGTAATTTCAATACTTTCCTCATTAATATCTACGCCATAAATGTTTTTTTCTAAAATAATTTTATCGGTATCTAGCGTTATTTTTGAGCCTGTCAATTCAGTCACAATATTATCAATTTTCTGATGTTCCGCAATTAAGAAATTCAGTGCTCGATTCAAGAATGCGCCTGAACCACAAGCGGGGTCTAAAATTTTTAAATCAAATAACCAATTTTTATAACTATCTAATTTTTTAAATAATTCTTTACCTTTTTTAGATAAATTACCTGTTTTAGTCCAATGGCTATTATTAAACTCAATATTTACTAAATTAAACTCATTACGTTTTTCCAGACATAATATGCCTAATGTTTGTTCTACAATGTAATTGGTAATATATTGCGGTGTATAAAAAATCCCATCTTTCTTACGCTTAGTGGCTTTTTTATTAACGGTATTGCCTTCAATTTTGGCTTTAATTTCTTCCAATTCATTCAAAGAATGCTCAAAAACGTGCCCTAAAATATTGACATCCAATTCACTGCTAAAATTATATTTTGCGAGCTTTGGAATCCATTCTTGTAGCACCGCATCGTCAACCATTAATTGATTCAAAATGGCATCGGGCGCAAACAAACCCCCATTGTATTTTGGAATATCATAAACATTTGATTTAAAACCCGTATCTAAATAAGCAAAGAATTGATTAAAACGAGTATACAAACTGATAGAAACCCCCAAATCAACTAAATGTTGCCAATGCTCAATTTCATTTTGGGCTAAATTAGGTTCAAGCAAACCCATATCTTCAGCAAATAACACGAATAACAATCTATCAAAAAACTTCTGTGATTTCTGAAATAAAACCAAAGTATCTGCTTGCGAATTATGTTTGCAAAACTGATTAAAAATGGCTTGCTTAAACTTTGAATAATCTTGATAAAATTGTTTAGAAATTTGTTTTTCATGCTGTTTTGTTTCAGTTTTCAGAATTAGGGGTAAATCTTGCAATAAATACTGACTGTGTAATAGCAAATACAGAATGTCAAAATCTGATTTTTTTAAATTAAAAAGGTCAAATTCTGCGTATTCATTGGCATATTCAATATAAAACCGCAATTTCTGAAAATTAGACGTAATCACATACAAACAACCTTGCTGATGATTTTTATAACTAAAGGCTTGTTCCGTTACTACATCTAAATCTTTGGTTTTTGTTGATTTCAATTCAATCACCGCAATTGCTTTTTTATCCCGCAAAATTACTGCATCAACTTTTTTATTATTATCTGGATTTTTAAATTCCAACTGCAAATTAAAATCTTGGTCTGGATTTAGAATATAAGCAAATACTTGCACAAAAATATCGCGTAGAAAGCCCGCCTGATATTCTTCTTCTTTTAAACTTTTAATCTGTTCAATCCGTTTGGAACTATAAACTTGTTTAAATCGCAAAAAAGCCTGTTCAAGCAGTTTACTGTCGAGTCGCTGCAAATGCTTTTGTAATACTGATTTTTGAAACATATTTATGCCTAATATTTCGATTGCTAGATAATCTTAAGTTACTTTTTCTTAAATTAAAACAAAGTCTACAATTCTACGCAAGCTGTCATTATAAGTTCTTTCAAGGATGAGACTATTTCATTATTTATTTATAAATTACTTACCAAGGATAAAGCATTAAATTCTAAATTTGTTACAATAAACTTTTCCACATTTTATGACCCGTAAAGGTGTGATATGTCATTATTAAAATCTGCTATCGCTGCCATGACTTTAAGTGTAGCAATTTCTGCACAGGCTGAAACCACATTTAGCGAATTATGGACATTGGATGAAGGTTTAGATCGACCCGAATCAGTGGCTTATGATGCAAAGCGTGAGCGTTTATATGTGTCAAATGTGCAAGGTGAGCCGCTTGGTATGGATGGAAAAGGCTATATTTCAATTATCAGCTTAGAAGGTAAAACATTGGATGCGGCATGGGTGGTTGATGGTTTGAATGCGCCAAAAGGAATGGCTGTGACGGAAAATATTTTGTATGTCTCTGATATTGATGCCTTAGTGGCTATTAATATTGATCAGGGAAAAGTGATGCAGCGTTACATCGCAGAAGGTGCAAAATTTTTAAATGATGTGACGGTAGATAGCAAAGGCAATGTGTATGTCTCTGATATGTTTATGGATACAATTCATTGTTTATGCGATGGAAAATTTTCTGTTTGGGTTCAAGATGCTGCATTAGCCAGCCCAAATGGTTTATTTGCTGAAGCGGATCGCTTAATTGTTGGTAGTTGGGGAGTTCGCACCAAAGGCTTTCAAACCTCAGAAAAAGGCTATTTAAAAACAATTGCTTATGCCGATAACAGCAAAATTATACCATTAGGTGCAACTGATAGTTTTGCCAATGTTGACGGTGTTGAATCAGATGGTGCAGGCGGTTATTATGTAACAGATTGGATGGCTGGGAAATTATTTGCGGTCAGTGCAGATGGAAAAGCGCAGGAATTAATGGACTATCCGCAAGGCTCTGCCGATTTAGAATATATTCCTGAAAAAGGTTTATTGCTTGTTCCTATGATGTTGAATAAACAAGTAAAAGCATTCAAAAAGAATTGATTAATTAGATAAGAGTCATACTTTCTGTGGCATG
>JAYQWJ020000306.1:0-3465 GCA_035829175.2 Candidatus Albibeggiatoa psychrophila | reverse complement strand
AGGGCTTTATTTTGAAAGATGTATTATGAATTTTGTTGATTGGTATTATATACTAATCATCCAAATACTAATTAGTCTATAAAAAGTTCTGTTCTTTAATTGAGAATACAAAATGAAAACTTTGATACTGACATTCATAATTTTATTTTTTCAATCTTTTCCACTTTTAGCGAAAGAAAGAATTGCTTTAGTTATTGGCAATAGTGATTATTTAGTAAAGCCGTTAGAAACTCCTGTCAATGATGCTCAAGATGTAGCCACAATTCTTAAACAATTAGGTTTTGATGTAATTTTAGAAACTAATATTAATCGACAAGAAACAATATTATCTATTAAAAAATTTGCTAATAAATTACATAAAAATGCAGTTGGTTTATTTTATTTTTCAGGACATGGAATGCAGTATGCGGGTAATAATTACTTAATCCCCATGAGAGAAATGGCTAAAATTATAAATATTAGTGGAATGCAAAGTATTTCGTTTGTAGACAGATTAGAATATTTGGAGAAAAAAGCTATAAATGTGGATAAAGATATTTTAAGTATAATGAAGTCTGAGGATAATGGCTTAAATATTTTAATTTTGGACGCTTGTAGAGATATACTCGTTGCCGCTACAAAGAGCCTGAATCAAATTAAAGGTTTAGCCAGTATGAGAAAAATAACAAGTGATATAGATGGAACATTGATAGCTTATGCAACTGCTGCGGGTAGAACTGCAAGAGATGGAGGAGTGGGAGAAAGAAACAGTCCATATACCAAACATTTATTACGTTTTATGAAGCAATCTAATTTAACAATTGAATCCATGTTGAAAAGAGTGCGCAATGCAGTTATTCAAGAAACACATTTTGAGCAAAAGCCATGGTATGAGGCATCTATTAGTGAAGATTTTTATTTTTTTGAGGGTAAAATAGATGCTAATATTATTAGATTACCAAGAGAAACTCCGTACAATACAGATAATAGACCTATCTATAACACTGATAATAAAACTGATTTTCCCCTCCCTACTCATGTATGGAGAACAATAAAATCACACAGTAATAGTAGCACTCACCATAAAGGTATTACCGATTTAGCTTTTAGCCCTGATGGAAAGACTTTAGCGTCAGGTAGTTATGATACAACAATGAAATTATTTGATATAAATTCAGGGAAATTAATTTTCACTTTTGAAGGGCATTCTTCGCATGTTTGGTCTGTTGCCTATTCTCCTGATGGAAAAAAGGCTTTGTCAGGTAGTATGGAAATTAAATTGTGGGATTTAACAACAGGAAAGCTCATTCGCACTATGGGAGGATATGGAGGCTCTACTACATCCTTACATTTTTTACCTGATGGAAAAAAGGCATTATCTGGTCAAGCTGATATGATTAAATTATGGGATTTGGATGTAGGACAAATTCATACTATGTTTGACATGCATTCAGATTATATTAGAGCTGTAGTATTATCACCTGATGGCAGAAGAGTTATATCAGCTAGTCAAGATAAAACCGTAAAGCTATGGGATTTATCAAAGGCTTGGAAACCTACTCGAACTATAGAATGGTATGATAGATGGACAACCGCAGCTTCTTTTTCTTTTAATGGAAAAAAGGCACTACTAGGAGACTCAAATTCAACAGTAGTACTTTGGGACTTACCAACAGGTAACATACAATATTTAAAAGGTCATTCTGCTACTATTAACACTGTATCATTCTCACCTGTTGGGAATTTTGCTGCTTCGGGAAGTAGCGATAATACAATCAAGTTATGGAATGTTGATACAGGTAAGTTAGAACAGACTTTGCATGGGCATGATAAGAGTATGAATATGATAGGTGCTGTTTGTTTTAGTTCTAAAGGAATATTAGCTACTGGAGACCACAAAGGGATAGTAAAATTATGGAAATAAATAAAATGTGAGATAAATTAATTTTTAAGGTTCAATATATTCATTACTTAACTTACTTAATATAAAGACTGTATTTTATGAAATATTTTCTCATTTTTTACGTAATGACGTTGTCTTTTTCTCATATAACTACAGCAGCTACATTATTTGAAGTAGATGATGATTTTTTTGATTCTACAAGAAAGCACAAAGGTATTACTGTTCAAATTCCTGTATCTAACTACTATCCTTCCAATGAACACTCTGCCTTATACAAAGTTTTAAAACAAGCGCAAACTTTAACTGCTAATATTAGCTTTTTAAGTAATGACGGTATTCCATATAAACAACATAGCTGGAATGCAAAAGATGATGCAGCCAACTTAAAACGAGGTATTGATTGTTCTCGTGCTATTTGGTTTGCATTTACTCGAGCAGGTATTCCTTACAATCGAAACAATATCTATTTAGATACATCTAGAATGTGGAAAGAAACTAGCCAAATGAAACACTATTTTCATAGTTGTTCTGTAGATAATCTTCAATTAGGAGATGTTTTAGTCTATAGAGGAAAAGGAGGAGGTCATACTGTTATGGTACTCGACCCAGAAAAAGAATTAGCTTGGGGGTCTCACGGTTATGACAAGAGTAGAAATAAAGACACTGGTGTTGAAGTCCAAAAAGTTATTCCAGCAGGACACAATTGGAAATATTGGGATAGATATACAATGAAATTAAAAGCTTGTTGGCGACACAAACAATTTACGCAAGAGTTTGTGCCTATCCAAACTTTTCCCTCAACAAATAATAGAAACAGAGTAGGGATATTTCCTCAAACTTATTTGCGATCGTTAAACCATGCTGACTTACAAGATAAAACAAGATATATGTTATGGATAATGCGGAATGAAATGTTTGCTCGTCATGGATATAATTTCAAAAATAAAAGGTTAGCACAATACTTTCGGGAAAAAAGTTGGTATAAGCCTACTACATTAAACAGCAATGATATTTATCATTTTTATTTTTCTAAATTAGAACAAAAAAACCTTCAAGTTATTTATCACTATGAGCAAGATAGAACTTTCGCACCACAATTAATAAATAATAGACTATCAAATACATCTAATCAAATCGTTGGAGATTACCCTGAAACATCAAAACGTCGCTTAACCAATGCTGATATTGTCGGAAAATCTCAACGAGAATTAAGTATTATGCGCAATGAAGTTTATGCTCGATATGGCTATCGCTTTAGTAACTATAGCTTACTAACATATTTTGCAAAAAAATCGTGGTATAAACCAACTACAACTGATAGTTTAAATTTATATAACAATTATTTTACACTTACAGAGCAATACAACGTCAACTTTATCAAAAATAACGAATAATTAATTAATTACTAGCTTTTACAAAATTATAATTAAATTAATTATGACGAAGCTAGTATGCCATATATGAATTTTCGTTTATGAATGCCAGTACTCAAATGTGAACTAATCTTAAAATGGTTTTGCTTTTTGCAATAAAGCTTGCCAATAAGTTTTACCTTCTTCTGCAAACTTCCAAGCCATCCAATC
>JAYQWJ020000305.1:0-10014 GCA_035829175.2 Candidatus Albibeggiatoa psychrophila | reverse complement strand
TCACAGAGGATGGATGGTTTCACTTAAACTTATTGCTTAAACCAGAGCCTTCCTCTCCAAAGGCTTAGACGGTGTAACTCACCGCATAATGAGCTAATACATAGCTGCATTCAGGTCGCGGTCTTGTATATGACCGCATTCATATTTAAACACTCTGTCTTTCAGAGTTAAATCTTTTTTGATTTAATAAGTGCATGTTCTTACCTAGCATGTTCTTACCTGTGGTATTAAGATATATTATTGAATACTACTGAAACAGACCTTAAGTATAGCATTAATTATTATTTACACAACTTGATTCACTCACAAAACAAGTTGAAAACAGGCTTTCAAATCAAATAATCAACATTTAAAAGTCAATAGGTATCAATTATCATTGGTTTTTAGGTTTGAATGCCAATATATGATATGACTGGCAATCATTATCTAAATAAATTACCATAAAATACAATGTTGTAAGAGTTTTTGTGTTGTGGGTATTTTTATGTGAAAGCTTACTATAAAAAATAGTTTGAAATGGCTTGCTTGGAGTATTAACTCAAGGCGTTTAATCAATATGCTTGTTTTTAATACTATTTGATAGTTAGTCTGTTATAGCTATTATTTCTCAATATTGATTGCTATCCTTTTTATCTATATGGATTTTAAAGATAATCTCAAAAGAATAAGCTAAATATAAAAAATTATACCCATAAATCATACAATTAAAAAATGAGCATATTAAAATAAGCATAAAAATAATAGGAAATTAAGCAGCATGTTTTTTCAACAACGATAAAATATACAAATCAGCTTGGATTTATCGCAACAAAAAGCCGCTTTAGATGTGAATTCAGAGAATATTTATAAATGTCATCGATAATTGTAATATTGCAAAATTCACCTATTTTCCCGTAGAAATCTCGGGCGGCAAACAAAAATCTTCCAATTATCATATCATTTTTTTCTATTCATCCTATTCAAGCTTGAATCATAGCGCGATTTGTTACTATTATTAGTCTCTGAGCTTCTCAATCTATTATAACAACAACTTTCTGGAATTGACCTGATTTCAAAAATGGTTGGCGATAAGCTATTTCATTCACCCTGTAGGACTTGCTTTTTGCGCTATGTTACACCTTGACCAACATGAATATCATCAACATCACTCTCCCCCGATACACCGTCAGAAACCTTATTATAATTGGGCTGAAGAGTGGTATTTTTCTTGCCGTATTATTATACAACCTATTATACGCCGATACCTGTTTAGCCAGCCCCAGCCTTTTCGTCGAAAACCAAAATAGTCAGGAATTAATCACCTCCGATAGCAGAGAAAATGAAACTTCAAAAGATGAATAACTATGCCTAGTTTTGTTGATGATTATCAATATGATATTTTTGTTAGTTATGCCCATGTCGACAATGACCCCTTGCCGGGTGCTGAACAAGGTTGGATCTCGACTTTGATTAATGGACTGAGAAATCACTTGGGACAAAAATTAGGGCGAGCTGACGCTTACCAATTATGGTTGGATACACATGAGCCAGTAAATGCACAACTCATCTCGAGGAGACAGCAATATGTATCTGAATCAGCTTTGTTACTAATTATCTTATCGCCTGCCTATTTGGCATCTGATTGCTGTATGAACGAGTTAAATCAATTTATTGCACAAGCAGGAATTGCGGAAGGACGGGTTTTTATTATTGAACATGACTACATTGAATCAGACGAAAGACCGTCATGTTTAGAAACGATTATGGGTTATCCATTTTGGATACGAGACAATATGACACAACAAGTGCGTAAACTTGGTGTGCCTAAACCGAATCCAGAGCGCGAATTTGAATATTATCAACGTTTAGATGATGTGGCGCGTGAAATGGTGAATAAGTTAAAATCCATGCAGCAAGCTGTCCGTCCTAATGTTGAAAATGTGACACCCAGCACAACTGTATTTCTAGCTGCCGCGACTGAAGATTTAATTGAACAACGCAGTAAGATTAAGCGTTATCTGATTCAGCAAAATATTCGTGTCCTGCCAGAGAATAGCACGGGATTCAATCCTAATATTGTACAAGATTTAGAACAATCTCAACTGTTTATTCAGCTACTGAGTGACAAAACAGATGGTGGTTATACTTTATTTCAATATCATCAAGCGAAACAAGCCAATCTCAATATTCTGCAATGGCGACCGCAATCCATTGATATGAACCAGATTCCAGATGCAAATCAGCGTGACTTATTAATGACAGATACGGTTGTGGCGATGGGATTGGTAGAATTCCAACACTATGTTAGTCAACAAATTAATAAATGGAGGCAAATTGAAGCTGAGCGGCAACATCAAGCCCAATTCTTGCAACAAATTCAGCAACAAACTGAGCAAGACATTGTGGTTTTCATTGATGCGAACCCAGATGATATGACTTTAGGACAGCAAATCAGTGAAGTATTGCAAAATTACGGCATTGCTTATACTTTGCCATTGCCAATTACGCCTCAAACCAAAGCCGCTGAAATTCGTAAAGATTTGAAAAATAATTTACTATACAGCGATGCGTTATTAGTGCTTTATGGAGAAGCAACTCCCGAATGGGTACGTGGACAACTTTGGGAAGTGCGGCGTTTGCAAGCAAATCGAAAGCAATCACTAAAAGTATTTGCCGTTTTTAATCAGCTCAGTCAACAGAAACCGCCGTTAAATATGAACTTACCTAATATGCGGTTATTAGAATGTTCATCAACGCAGCCAACAGACCAGTGTTTGCGAGATTTCATACAGGCTTTACAACAATGAGTGAATACCCTTATCCCGGCTTACGTCCTTTTGCACGCCATGAAACTGACATTTTCTTTGGGCGTGAAACCCATATTGATCAGCTTATTGAACAACTTGCCCAAGGTGAAAGGCAATTTTTAGCTGTAGTAGGCCCATCAGGTAGCGGTAAATCCTCACTTGTGCGTACAGGATTATTATCCGCGCTTGAACAAGGTTTATTTGCCAGTGCGGGTTCACGTTGGAAAATTGCCGAAATGCACCCCAGCCGCCAACCTTTTCAACAATTAGCCAGTGCTTTATTAGCTGAAAATGTATTAGGCAATGAATATTTAGCCCAGTTTGATGGCAAATTATCCTTACCCGAAGGCATTGTTTATTTGCAATCAAATCACTTATATCGCGGGCCTTTTGGCTTAGATGAATTTCTCCAGCAAACCCCCTTACCCGCTCGCACTAATTTATTGATTGTGGTTGACCAATTTGAAGAATTATTTCGCTATGGCAGCATTCATCGAGATGATGTGACCGCGTTTGTGGCGTTATTATTACAAGCTTGCCAACATCCTAATGTTTATATCGTCATCACCATGCGTTTAGATTTCTTAGGCGAATGCCAGCAATTTCATGAATTACCTGAAGCGATTAGCCAAGGCTTGTTTTTAACCCCGCGATTGCAACGTGACCAACTGCGTGAAGCGATTGAAGAACCGATTAAAGTTTTTGGCGGTGAAATCGAACCAAGTTTAGTCAATTATTTGCTCAACGACATGAATGATGACCCCGATCCATTACCCTTGATGCAGCATGTTTTAATGCAGATGTGGTGGCAATGTCAGGCGCAAGGTAAAAATAAACTGACTTTAACCCATTATCAACAACTAGGCGGCTTAACCCAATCCTTATCACGTCATGCGGATAAAGCATTTAAAGAATTAGATACAAAACAACGTTGTATCGCAAGTGTATTATTTAGAAACTTATGCGAAAGCATTATTGATCGTCCCGATTTACGTCATCCAATTCGTTTAGGTGATGTTGCAACCTTGGCAGAAGTGGAATGGCAGCAAGTCGCTGAAGTAGTTGATGTATTTCGCAGTTCCAGTCGTCGATTTTTAATGCCCGCGCCTGAAGTTATCTTAAAACCAAATACCTTAATTGACATTACCCATGAAAGTTTGATTCGACATTGGATACGTTTACAAGTTTGGACAATCAAGGAACGGGAATCAGTCAAACTGTATTTACGATTAACCGATTGTGCCAAGCGTTGGCAACGAAATGAAGCAGAACTATGGTCAGGTGTTGATTTAGCCTTGGCAATACGGTGGCGCGACCAAGAACATCCGAATAAGGTATGGGCACAACGTTATACTGATGTTGAAGAATTCCCCGTTGCTTTAAAATTTTTGCAAACCAGTGAAAACGCTGAACAAGAAGCTGAAAAACGCCAATTACGTTGGGCACGTTTTGTGGCATTAAGCTCGATTTTTATTGCGATTATTTTAGGTTTATTAGCAGGTTATAGTTATTTAGAAGGTGAGAAAGCCAAACAAGCTGAACATCTTGCAGAACAGGCAGAACAGAAACGAACTGAAGAATTATTTCAATCTAAATTAACTCACGCAGGATTATCCGCCCAAATTGATGATTATGCCCAAGCCCGTGAATTATTAGCGGCTTCAACGAATTTGGATAATAAAGTATCTGCTTCCCGTGTTCATACGCGAAATTTATTACAATGGTTTAGCTCCGAGCTGATGAGTGCCTCACCGATACAATCTTATACAGGTGCGAATGTGCCTTTGTATGCCTTAGATATGAGTCCTAATCAACAATTATTAGTGACGGGCGGTGAAAAAGGTAAATTGATTTTATTTGATGTGGAAACAGGTGAATTAATCCGCGAGTTTGTTGGACATAAAGAAGCGGTGAAAGCGGTGGTATTTCATTCTGGTGGACAGTGTGTTATCAGTGCGGGCAACGATGGTCAAGTCATTACATGGATTGCAGGGACTGGTGAAATGGTCAGCACCCAACAAACCACAGAACAGATTTATGCGCTGGCACTCAGTTCCAACGGACAATATTTAGCATCAGGCGGCAATTCAGGTCAAGCGCAGTTATGGAAAGTATTAGAAGATAAAACTTTAGAGCCATTGTTTGTTTTAACAGGTAATCAAGGCAGTATTACGCGGATTGTATTTAATAAAAATGATACGCAAGTCGCAGCGGTTTCTGATGAAGGCTATCCGTTAATGATTTGGGATGTACAAACAGGGCGCACTGTGGGTAGTGAACGTGGTTATTCTGGATTTTTAGCGGTGGATTATGCACCCGATAATCGGCATATTGCCACCTTGTGGGGCAGTCAAAATTCAGGCGGCACAGTGATTCGTTTATTTGATATGTTCATGGACAAGACAATTTATAGTTTCAAAGGGCATACTAACAATGTGTTTTCATTAGAATTTTTGCATCAAGGTAAAGTATTGGCTTCTGCTGGTCGAGATGCCACGATTCGGATGTGGGATGTTGAAAATGGTGCAGCATTGCGCGTCTTACAAGGGCATCATGCCAGCATCAATATGTTAGTTTCAAATGCACAACAAGATGAGTTATTCAGTGCCAGCTATGATGGTAAAGTATTGCGTTGGGATGTGAAAAGCCCATATCAGCGAATCGCCTTACCTAGCGAACCTGCTTCTGTCGCTATTTCACCTGATAATCAATTGGTTGTCGTTGGATTTTCAGATGGTATGTTACGTTTATATCGAGCATCAGATGGAATGTTTTTAACAGAATATGCAGCGCATGGGCGAGATGTTCAGCGTTTAGAATTTAGTCCTAATGGACAATATTTAGTGTCTGCCAGTTTTGACCGATTGGCGCGATTATGGGAAGTGGCTGAGGACAATTTGGTTTTCATACAGAATTTTATAGGGCATGAAAAAGCCATTTATAGCGTGAGTTTTGCGCCTGATAATAAAACCATAGCCACCGCCAGTTATGATGGTCAGATTGGTTTGTTTACGATTGGCGCGGAACAAGGTCGTTTGTTTAAAGCCCATGATGATAGAGTGCATAGCGTTGATTTTGATAGCACGGGGACGTTGTTGGTCAGTGGCAGCCGTGATGGTTTGACTCGTTTATGGTATTTAAATAGCGAATGGGTTGAGGACAGACCTGTATTTGATGATATTGAGCAGGCAAATAGTTCGGTGATGTGGGTTAGTTTTAGTCCTGATAATCAACGTATTGCAATTACTCAGCGTAATCAATTAATTAAAATTTATGATGTGCAGTCACAACGAATTGAGCAAACATTAGAAGGGCATGAGCAAACCATACATCGCGCGATTTTCAGCCCAGATAGTCAACAGTTGATTACAGCCAGTGGTGATACAACAGTGCGATTTTGGGATTTGGTGACACAGCAAGCTTTGTTTAAAATTCAATTACCTACAGTGAGTGGAAATGCCTTGTGGGATATGGGTTTTCAGTGTCATAAAGGGGCTTGTCAATTGGCTGTGCCTTTAACCCAAGGCGAGTTGATTTTATATGATTTAGGGCAGATTTATTGATTTTGTATTCTAAATGAGAAAAATATAAGTTATTGGGTGGCAGTATAAATTTATTATAATGCGGGAAGAGTGTCAGGAGTGTGTTGTTATTTTGGCAAGTAAGTGTTTAAATGAGGCTTGTACTATTTTTATAGAGTTAATAATTTATCTTTACTTGTACAATATGTTGTTTTTATGGAAAATTCAACTTAAACTGGCTATTTGCAAAACAAGTTTTGCACTCCTACGCTATATGCTCAATAATTTAAAAAGCAGGAAGAAATACCTGTTTGAAATTTAGATGGTTATAAAACAAAATCTGCCAAATTGATATAGTTCAACAGATTTTATCTAAATGAAGAAAATACTTTTTAAGCGACTAATAAGGCATTTTTAGCAATATTCGCCAAAATATTATTAACCGCAGTCACCAAAGTATCCTGAATAGCTTGCTCTTTGCTCTGGTTTTGTTGCAATTTGCTTTCATCTATTTGCACTTGTAACTGACCTTGCTTGACTTGCTCATACAACATCTTGACTAAATCATCAGTACTATGTTCGCCATCTAAATGCAATAAAATATGTGCGGTTAAGTTATCAATCTCACCTGTTTTGCACTGTAAATTTGCCATAGGCTTTTTATTTTTCAACTGCCAACGTGCCAACGGACTGGAGACAGGATGCTCACTAATTGTCGTCACAAACGCAGGTGTATAAGCGATTAATTCAATCACATTATGAACGTAAAGTTGTAACAATTCCTCTGCCAACACTTGACGATAAACTGAGAGGTTCGCCTTGGTTGTATTTTTCAATTGCATGTTTTCTAATACTTTTTTGAATAAATCTTCAAATAGCATAGACTGAGGATAATGCTGACCTAAATAATTCACCGCCGCCTGAGTCAAAGTATGTTTTACTTCAACCTGTTCCCCTAATTGGGTTCTAAAATGTGCAGGCTTTGGCTCAACCACTAATGACGAAATATTGGTTTCTGGAGCTAAATTTGCGGCAATTTGTAATTTCGCCAACTCTTCCCAATCAATATCTGCTTTAACTTCCTGTTTAGCATGACATAAAATTGAGCTGCGATAACTACGATTAAATAAGAAATCATGATATTGCTCACGAGTGACACGGTCTTTTTTCGCAAGTTGGTTAAATACATGCTGATGTTTGGTTTTAATATTCAACGAGCTACGAAAATCAACATCCGTCACATAAGTTAATTCATGCTGCTCTGATTTAGTTACAAACTCATGAAAATACAAAGGTTGGTTAATGCCTTCTAAATATTCATGGAACAAATAATCATCAGATTGCTGACCTAAGGTTTGCAAACGTTCTTGCAAAAATACGCCGTAAAAACTTTGTTGCTCTTGACCAATATCTGCTGCAATTTGTAATAAGCCACGCGCTTCTGCAATACGATGTTCAACGGAACTATTATCAATATGTTGTTGGTGATAACGCATCATATCCAAGGTTGTTTTGAGCATATTCCAACCGGGTAATGTATTATAGCTAATGCAAGCTAAACCATTGAATGCAAGATTATTTTTACAGATAGACAATATTTTATTCTGTACCTCTTCAGATACCCAAGAAAACAAACCGTGTACTGAAATATAATCAAACTGCCCCAATGAATCGTCAATATTCATCAAATCAGCCTGTTTCAATGTCACATTAGTTAAGCCAATCTCATCCACTGTTTGTTGGGCAACGGCTAATTGTTTTTCGGAAATATCCAAGCCCCAGCATTCTGTTTCGGGCAAACTTTGCGCAATCGCAATAATATTTGTGCCATCGCCACAACCCAGTTCCAAAATACGGGCTTTTTTCATTGCGGGTGGATTTAAGCCATGTAACGCACTCAAGCTCGCCAACACATTTGGCTGAAAATCATAACCTAAAACCGAGTGATAAGGGAGTTCATCATAACTACTGTTTGTCATTTTTATTGTATTCCATTAATTCGTATCAAATTGGACAGATACTAGCGTATTTGTTGTATTTTTTCCAAGTTATTTGTGGAGATAATCGCAAACCATTTTCTGATTATTATCTCTCTTAATGCCATATCGCTTTGATTCAACCACTTATTTGATTGCTGCTTGTTGATAAATAGAAAGGTTTCCGTTGCCATTCATACAAATATTATCTCTTTTAAGACCATTGACCATCATGCTTTGACTGAGTTTTAAACTTTCAAAGTTTTGTTATTATTAATATTCTGACTAGATTCAGACAAAGTGGTTATTTTCTGTTACGATTAGCAAAATATTGTGAGAATCAGCATGTCGTTAACTGCAAAACAGTGGTTGCAACAAATCCATAGCTTGCCGCTTAGCTCAAAAGTCAAAATCATGAATGTGTGTGGTGGTCATGAACGTTCAATCACCATGGCGGGCTTGCGCACTGCATTGCCAGAAAATATTGAATTGATTCCCGGACCGGGTTGTCCTGTATGTATTTGTCCTGAAGAGGATATTTATGCGGCGATTCAATTAGCTCTAAATGAAAAAGTGATTTTAGCGGCTTTTGGCGATATGTTGCGTGTACCTGTGAATGTAGCAAAGAAGCAAATACGATCATTAGAACAGGCTAAGGCGGCTGGCGCAAATATTCAAGCAATTGCGTCCCCGCTTGATATTTTGCAATTAGCACAACAATATCCCGATGAAACGATCGTGTTTTTTGTTACGGGCTTTGAAACAACGACTGCACCTGTTGCTGCATTATTGGCGCAAGGTATTCCTGATAATGTATTGATTTTACTGTCAGGACGTTTGACTTATCCCGCAGTGGAATTGTTACTTGCTACAGGTGAGGCTAATTTTGATGCCTTGATTGCACCGGGACATGTTGCGACGATAATGGGGGCTGATGAATGGCAATTTTGTGTGGATAAATATCATTTGCCAACGGCGGTTGCAGGTTTTGAGCCTGAAAGTCTATTAGCCTCAATTTATTCGGTATTACGCCAATATTTAGAGCAAAAACCTTTTTTAGACAATTGCTATCCTCAAGTAGTGACAACGCAAGGCAATCCAACGGCACAACAACATTTAAATCAAACCATGCACATCACGGCTGCAAATTGGCGTGGCATTGGTGAAATTGCCCATTCTGGATTTGAGCTTAATCAAAAAAATATTGATGCAAAAACCCATTTTCCAGATTATATCCAACAAGCACGACAACGTGCAGGTGAAATGCCCGCAGGTTGCGATTGTGCAAAAGTGGTTCTGGGCAAAATTTATCCAAATCAATGTCAACTTTATGATACTGCTTGTACGCCACGCCATCCTATTGGCCCTTGTATGGTCTCAGATGAGGGTGCTTGTCGGATTTGGTGGAGTCATGGTATGAGAGAATAATAATATTTTTGATAAAAGTGTAAACCGTAGTGCAGGAGTGCAAAACTTGTTTTGCCAGTGACCATTTTAAGAAAAAGCAGCACTATATTTTATCCAACAGCGCGTAAAACTCCGTCCTTCAGGGCGGAGATATAAGCGCAACAGGCGAAGCCTGTTCAGTCTTTGCTGTTGTTTGATATAATTGATAAAAAATGAACATGAAGATTGAAATAGACCATTGAAATAGATCATTCCTTTTCATATAATTTTAGCTATGAAACAAACAATTCGTAAAGCCTTTAAATTCCGTTTAAATCCAAATTC
>JAYQWJ020000304.1:0-13011 GCA_035829175.2 Candidatus Albibeggiatoa psychrophila | reverse complement strand
CTACCGCGCTCTCAAGGCGGAGTTTTCTGTATTTTAATTTTTATCAGCTTAACATTCATCATTAAATAGGTAGGTTTTGTGATAAACCATTTTCAAATATCCCTAACAACTAAGCTTGCTTTAATCAATATTAGTGGAATCCTCATTATCTTGGGTATTTTTATTGGTGTCACTATTTGGCAAGCCTCTTCATATAACAGTCATGTTGAGCAAGATATGGAAAAACTCATCAATGCTGAGTTAAATCATACTATAAAAGGTATTCTCACTCTCATCTACTCTCAAAATAAAACCATTGACCAACAAGTTAAGAACAGTATTAAAATTGCAGAATACATTGTTGAAAAGCATGGAGGGCTGTATTTTCCAGAATTAGATACTACAGAAAATCTTGTTCAGTGGAATGCAAATTATGAGAAAACCCAAAAAGTATTATCCTTGCCAAAAATCATGATTGGCAATAATACTTGGCTTGGACAACATGAAGCACTAGATAAAACAGTACCTATTCTGAGTGAATTTCAAAAAATGACAGGTGTTGGAATGACTATCTTTCAACGTATGAATGAGCAAGGTGATATGCTTAGAGTTGCCACAACTGTAGAAAAAGAGGGTAAACGTGCGATTGGGACATATATTCCTGCTTTTATTCCTTCGTCTCTTGATGAAAAAGTACAAGGTAAAAAAAATCATGGGACTCCCAATCCCGTGGTTTCACATCTTCTACAGGGAAAGAACTATCAAAATATAGTGCTTGTGATAAATGATTGGTATTTAAGTATTTATAAGCCACTATTTAATGAGCAAGGAGAAGTTGTAGGTTCTTTGTCAGTTGGCATGAAGCAGGATCAATTTGATATTTTACGTAAAACAATAACAGATATTAGTATAGGAAAAACAGGCTATGCGTTTGTGTTAGAAGGAAAAGGAAAAGACAAAGGAAGATATATTATTTCTCAAGATGGAGAATTAGATGGGCAGCAAGTATGGAATAATAAAGATGCAGAGGGAAATTTCCATATACAGCGTATTATTAATACTGCAACAGCTTTACAAAAAGATAAGTTTGAAACGATTACATATAACTGGAGAGAGGAAGAAGATCAAGATATACGTAAAAATAGGGTGAATTTAGCTTATTATGAACCGTGGGATTGGGTTATTGGTATCAGCTTATATGAAGATGAAATATTAGATTATGGAGAGGGTTTAAGCCAACGACTACTAAAGGTGTTAGGTACATTAATATTGGTTGGATTGCTACTCAGTTTCTTAGTTGTCGGTGTGACGATTATTGTAGCACATAATATTATGACACCCATTAATCAATTTACGCAACGTATACAAAAAATAATGGGGACTCAGTTTAAACATCGCTCAGAACTTAAAGTATTTACCCATTCAATGTATGATATGGAAACATACTTACAGAATAAAGTCCAACAAATCAAGCAATTACAGGAAGGTTGTATTTATAATACGATCAAACCAAGTTCTGAACATGATGATTTAGGTAAAGCACTGGCTGAGCTTAATGTGCAAGTACGTCAATGGGTGGATACGACACAAACACATATTACAGATTTAGAAAAACTGACCTCTCCTGTTACAAAAAATCAACATGCTTCCCTTTATGAATCCAATCAACATCATATTGAACATATTGTTACATTTCTCGATAAAATTGCTCAGGAAACGGAAGGCTTAGCAGTCAATACAACCTTAAATGCTTCACAAAATTTAGCGTCAGAGCAAGAAGTTAAATTAGACACAAATGAGTCTCGTCAACATTTACAACATACTTTAAGCAATTTAAATCAATGTATTAGTGAAATTTCTCAGTCGTCTAAAACCATTCATAGCGCAACAAAACGCTTACAAACCATAAGCCAACATTCAGAATATAACAATCAGTGGGTAACTCAATCAACTTATGCGTCAAGTCAGCAACTGGCACAAAGTATTTCAAATATTACAACTCGGCTGAAGCAATCAATGAATAGTTTCTTTGATTCACATTAGTAAGGAATAGACAGTGCGCTATATAAAGCTATTCTTAAGTATCTTCCTAGGTTTTTCCTTATTGCTTGTATCTGCTTTATGGTTATTTGATAGCCAGTATCTTGTGTATTTTCAATTAAAACCACAAGAAAAAGCGGCATACCATATTGCATTTGTAGGACCACTTTCTGGTCAGGGAAAGTTGCGTGGGCAAGACATGCTAAATGGTGCAAAGATGTACATACAGGAAATAAATCGAAAAGGAGGGATTAATGGGCATTTAGTAAAATTACTAGAATATAATGATTTAGACGATTCCGAGGAGGCAAAGGTACAAGCAAAACAAATCGTTAGTAGTAAAGCTCTAGCCGTATTAGGCAATGGCTCTAGTTTACCAGCATTACATGCAAGTTCAATTTATAAAGAAGGTCAGATTTCAGCTATCACAGGCTCTGCAACACTCGAGGGTATTACTAAAGATAATGATTGGTACTTTCGTATGGTTAATTCAACCGATACCCAAAGTAAATTTTTAAGTCATTACCTGTATCATATTCTGCAACAAAAAACAGCTAGCATTATTTATGATCGAGCAGCAAAAAGAATCTACAATGCTTCACTAACTGCTCATTTTATTGATGGTTTTCAAAAGAATGAAGGTGAAATTAACTATTTATGGAGTTTTGATTCTACTGATAAAATTGCAGATCAAGTATTTGACGAAATTGTTGCACAAGTAAGAAAAGCCAATATTGATAAAAAGGATGTGGGGGCGATTTTTATCTCTGCTTCACGCTCAGACTCGGTAACGCTTATTGCCAAACTGCGTCGTCAAGGCATTCATAATATGATTGTTGGTTCTAACTATATGGCAAGTACTCAGTTCGCAGAATTATTTAAACAAGAATATCCAGAGGAAAGAAGAAAGTCAGGAATTTTATCAGATTATATCTTTGCTAATGCGACTATTATTTTTGATGTTGCAGGAAAAGAAGCACAAGAATTCAGAAAACAATATATAAAACAATATGATAAAGAACCTTCTTGGCGGGCTGCAACTTATTATGATGCGACCAAGGTGATTGTAGAGGCTTTGCGTCACATAGAAAAAATGGATACTAACACTAGCATAAAAGAAAAACGTCATAGTATTAAACAGTATTTATCTAGGTTGGATAGTGAAGAGTCATCACTAGAAGGCGGGCTGACTGCACAATATATTTATTTTGATAAAAATGGAGATATTGTTAGACCTCCTGTTTTTGGCATGTTTAAAAATGGGCGGTTCATATCAGCCATGACCCAATTAGAACCCGTAAAATGCCCTGCTTATCTCACTTTTCAAACCAATATTTATAAAATTGAGGATAGCTGTGTACAAAAAGTGAATATGGTATATACGGGTATTAACGTACAACGAATTAGTAACATTGATTTAGATAATTTAACTTACGATGCAGAATTTGATATTTGGTTTCGCTATAGAAAAAATGTTAAAACCTCAGATGTTATAAATATTACATTTGATAATGCGTTAACAAACATAGAATTAGGTAAGCCAATTGTAGATGAATCTACTAAAGAAATTAAATATCAACGCTATAGTACTAAAGCTACATTTAAAATACAGTTTTCGGCTGCTCACCAAGCCTACGAACAACCTGAATTAGAAATACAGTTTCACCATAAAATTTATGATTCAAGCCAATTAGTCTATGTGACCGATACTTTAGCATTGGCATATCATCAAGAATATATTAAAGAAATTGATATTCCAACGCAGTGGCAAATTAAAGGAATTCGCTATTACCAACTCATATCCAAACAGCCTAGCTTAGGTAATCCTATTTATTTGCAAAACAAAGGTAATAGTAAACATTCACTATTTAACATGAATATAAATATTAGTAAGAACCATATTTCGTTGCGTACTTTAATCGCTGAACGATTTTCGGCTTATTTATTTATTATTTGTTTCATTGGCTTAATCGTTACTATCTTCTTTCATCGTCGCGGTTTAGCATGTTATAAACAAGATGATACCAAATCAGAAAAGACCTGCGCATACTCATCACTCAAAATACTTTGGGTTGTTAAAGCCATTTTTTGGGTGTTTTTGGTTCTGTCTGCTGAAATGGTATTAATCGAGGGCTTACAAAAAAACTTAAACCCCTCAACTTTAAATCTGGTTCTCAAAATATTTGAGGCCAGTTGGTGGATTTTATATGCACATTTAACATTAACTGCATTAGAAGAGTTTGTATGGATACCGATAGAAAAACATACCAATCAAATCATTCCTCAAGTATTACACAACTCTATTGCTGTTTTAGCCTATATATTGGCATGTATGGCAATTTTCGCCTTTGTTTTTGATCAAAAAATAACCAGTTTATTAGCAACTTCTGGTGTCGTAGCTATGATTGTTGGTTTGGCAGTTCAAATTAATATTTCCAATGTTTTTTCAGGTATTGCAATCAATGCTGAACGTCCATTTAGAATTGGAGATTGGATATTAATTGGAAAAAATACAGAAGGTCAAGTTATGAATATTACATGGCGCACCACTCGAATTCGTACTTTTGACGGCAATATCATTAGCATTCCAAATAGTATTGCAGCAGAATCAATGATTAATAATTATAATTTTCCTGATGATAGACACTGGTTAAATATTAATGTGCATCTTGATTTTGAGTACTCACCTCAAGCCGTCAAAGATGTATTAATGGATGCTATTTCATCAATAGAGTATGTGTTAGAAGAGCCAGCACCTAAAGTTAATGTGATTTTATTAGAATGGTCAGTTGAATATACCGTTTCATTTTGTGTACGTGACTATAGTCAACATAAGTATTATCAAACTGAAGCAACGCAAACGATTTGGCAATATTTACGAAAAGCAGAATTACCTTTAGCAAAAAAATAATCCTGTTTCGAGAAGTTTAAACCCGCTATGACTACAGGACGTTGATAACCAATTCTTGCTTTATATTCTTAACAATACTTCGGACAGTTTTTGAAACCGACATTCCGCACCGCCTAAAGAAAAAATAATATTTATTGTCATCAGAAACAGAAATGAAAATGGACACAACAGCACAATACAAAAGTAAGCAATTTGAGCACTTAGGATTAGTTACAGGGATGTATGATGAGTTAGAAATAGGGGAGTTATTAGATAAATTAATCCCTCAAGAGCGCGGTAGGTTGGACTGAGGCACGAAGCCCAACATTTATTGTTATGCTTGTCCCAAAAGCTCTGCTTTGCGAGACATTATTTAACCAACCGCCGCCCATTATTCAAAACTGGATAGTGGGCATTTTTTATTGAACTATAAACCATTATCTGCTTTTTTCATACTCCAACCACATTAAAAACAAAGGAAAATATAAGCTTAATGATGAACTTTGCTGTATTAGACGACATTCCTTTTAATCATCCATAAAAAAACCCCACAAACCAAAGTTCATGGGGTTCTTCACTATCTACTTAAAAACAGAATTATTTAGCGTTAGCCTTAGCATCATTGAGTGCCTTATCGGCGGCTTCGTTAGCGGCTTTTTCTTCTGCTTCCATACCAGCGGCTTTGCGTAATAACTGATTGACACGATCAATATGTTCTTGGTCATTAAGCACTTTATCAGAGTTTACTTTGCTCCATAACTCATCATTGGTCATTTCTTTATGGCAACCCATACATACACCAGTGCGTTCCATTTTCTCACGTTGTTCTTGAGATAAAGGCCCTGTCAATGGCCAGTGTGAACCACTAGAAACCAACTGTTTACCATCACGAGTGACGATTTGAGTTAAATCCCAATCTAAGCCCGGTACAGCTTGTGATTGAATCTGAGTTTTACTAGGAATAATTTCACCCTGTGCGGTTTCTAAATCCACGTACATTGGGGTACTCATTTTCTTGTTAAAACGTCCATCTTCAATACCATAACCTAAAGTCTTAGGATTATTATGGCAACTTTCACAAGTCCGCGCTTGACGACCCGCAGTATGAGGTTGAACCGCTGCCATATCTAAACCGGGGCCTTCTGGTGTTTCCCAAATTTTGTTATGTGCAACTGTATTGCCGTCTTTATCAATTACCGTTGTAATCACTTGGCAACCCGGCATCATTGGTGTGACACGACCTTCACCGTTAACACCTAAAATGGGGGTTTCCCAACGTAAATATGAACGGGTTTCAGAGACTTTACCTGGACCATGTAAACCGTCAGTGTCATACGCAGCATCAGGGGTTAAACCATCTTCACCGCGTGCATTAGCGTTACGAATCCAATCAACGTTAGTTTTGCCTTCAGAGTAATCAACGGTGATATGACAACCATAACATTGAGGTACCCAGTCAGCATGACAGGCGTAACATTCCATATTTTCCATGTGGCTTGCGACTTTAGTCATGGCGACTTTGCCATCAAGACTGCGCCAGCTATCGTCATCTTTGATTTTCTTCAATATTGGGACTTTGAAATCTGTACCAGAAGCTGAATGTAAAATCACTTCTTCGCCATCTTTCACCACGTTGCCTAATGGATTACCACGCGCACTTAAAATATAACCATCTTTGGGTTCATAATATGTTGCAAACGCCATGAATGCAGGCCATTTATCGCCTAAACCCCGTGGGTCTTGAGGAATATCTTGTTTAAATTCTTCACCATAACCCAACGGTAAATCCCAAGGATAAGTGTCAGGTGTACCATGACAATCCGAACATTCAATTTCAACTTGGGCTAAAGTCGTACCGGGAATATTGCCATCGCCGTGCATTTCAATTGAAGTATGACAATCTTGACATAACATGCCACCTTGTGGATTTTCTGGACGGCTGTTGACTTGGTGATGTAAATCATCTTTAATAAATAAGTATTTTTTGGTATGTAATTTAGGCTGTTTGTTACCTTTTTCATCGTAAGGACTGCCATAAGGGAATTCCATAATACCTTGATAGCTCACGCCAATCCGTTTACCACGGTTATGACAAGAGTTACATGTTTCAGTTGGAATGCCTGAATATTCAATGTCGCCAACTTTGACTTTATTTTTGCGAGTGCCCTGAATTTGATGGGTTAAGATATGACCGGGTTGATCTTTATTAATGCTTGGATCGTTGCCTTCGTAAAAGCCATCATTGCTATAAGGAACGTGACACGCTGAACAACCACTACCACGGAAATCACCACGTTTTTCACGACCTGTTACCCCAACGTGACAACGCTGACATTCTTGACGTGAATAGGTTAAACCTGCATGATTTGGATTCTCTGGAATATCATCTACTTTTGGATCAGGGACTTGTTTTAATTCATCAGCAAATTGGTCGGTATGCGCCGCCATCATTTTAACCATATAATCTTTATACGCATCTGTTCCGACACTTGGCACGTTGCCATCTTCATCTTTTAAGTCATAGTTGCCCCACACGGTTTTTTGATCTTTTTGATAACCCCACGTCCACAAGTTACCTTGTAATTTACCCGCTTCGGTATTCATCAAGGCTTTTTCTAAACGTGTTGCATAACCCGCGTGACAAGCAGATTGACCGCAAGTATTGTCATTAATCCAAATACTACCGGGGTCTGGATAGAACATTTGCGGGCCTTTGGCTTGGATTAAGCTTTCAGGTGAGCCTGTATGTGCTTCTTCTTTAGTTGTGGCTTCAGGATTTCCACCGTGACAGTAGATGCAGCCTTCGGGGTCGCCATGTTGAGCAGACATTGCTTTTACAGTCGCTTGCATTGCAGGTGTTCCCATTCCCTCAATGCCGTTATGACAGCTTAAACAGCCCGTTGGTTCAGGCGTATTGGCTCTGCTCAGTGGTGAGAATAATAGCGCGAATATCATCATCGATGTAATGATAAAGGTTGTAATGACGGTTTTCATAATAGATCCAGCCTCCTCCTTATGTGCATATAAGCAACTCTTATTCTAGCAAAAATAAAGTTTAATAGTGGAAAAGGTTGTGCTAAAAATCAAAAAACCACAGAAAAGTGAATTTTAGTTAAGAATTGGCATGATGCAAAAAGCTCTATATGGATGTTAAATACAGAGTTTTAGCGATTTATACTGTTTAACATTTGGGATATGTAATCAAGAATAATTGTGTTAAACCAGTCTGGTTATGTTGATAATTGGATTGTGGAAAGATGTGGATTTATGACGCGGTGCGTCTTAGCTGTATTCCCACGCGGCGCGTGGGAACAAGATTGTGTCTAATTATTGTCGATGTGGGAAACCAATATGGTCTAATGCTTCGGTGATTTCCTCTAAAATGATAGGATCATCAATTGTTGCTGGCATTTTGTATTCATTACCATCCGCAATTTTCTTCATTGTACCGCGTAAAATTTTACCTGAACGAGTTTTAGGTAAGCGATGTACCACAGTTACTTGTTTAAATGCTGCCACAGGACCGATTTTCTCGCGCACAAGTTTGATTAATTCTTTCTGAATGTCAACTTCTTCACGATCAACCCCTGATTTCAATACCACCATACCTAAAGGAATTTCACCTTTTAACGTATCTATCGTACCAATAACTGCACATTCAGCAACATCAGGATGGCTGGCTAACACTTCTTCCATACCGCCTGTTGATAAGCGATGACCTGCCACATTAATAATGTCATCAACACGACTCATAATCCAAATATAGCCGTTTTCATCAATGTAGCCCGCATCACCTGTTAAATAATAACCTTTGAACGCACTTAAATAAGACTCAACATAGCGGTCATCATTATTCCACAAGGTTGGTAAACAAGCAGGTGGCATCGGTAATTTAATCACAATATTACCAATATTTTCTTTACCAATAGTAGGCTCGCCAGATTCATTTAAGCATTGGACGTTGAATCCCGGTACGGCGCGTGTAGGCGAACCCGGTTTGATTTCAAGTTTCTCAATACCCAAACAATTTGCCGCAATCGCCCAACCCGTTTCAGTTTGCCACCAATGGTCAATCACAGGCACATTTAATTTTTCTTGCGCCCAGAATAAAGTATCAGGGTCACAGCGTTCACCCGCAAAAAATAAGGCTCTAAAACCATCTAAATTATACTTTTTGAGATATTCCCCATTTGGGTCTTCTTTCTTGATCGCACGGAAAGCCGTCGGTGCTGTGAATAAAGTACTGATTTTATGCTCAGACACCATGCGCCAAAATGCACCGGGATCAGGCGTGCCTACAGGTTTGCCTTCATAGACAACGGTGGTGCAACCATAAAGCAATGGCGCGTACACAATATAAGAATGACCGACAACCCAACCTACATCAGATGCCGCCCAATACACTTCACCCGGAGTCATGTTATAAACGTACTTCATTGACCAATACATGGCAACCGCATGACCGCCATTATCACGTACCACGCCTTTTGGAATCCCTGTTGTACCTGAGGTGTATAAAATATATAAAGGATCCGTGGCTAAAACAGGTACACAAGCCGCAGGTTCAGCCGCAGCAGAAGCTTGTTCCCAGTCTAAATCACGACCTTCAATTAAGCTGGCTTGAGCTTGAGGACGTTGATAAATAATGCAGTGACTGGGTTTGTGCGTTGATAATTCAATCGCTTGGTCGAGCAATGGTTTATATTCAATGACACGCTTGCCTTCAATACCACAAGAGGCTGTCAATATCATCACGGGTTTGGCATCATCAATACGGGTCGCTAATTCTTTCGCCGCAAAACCACCAAATACAACAGAGTGGATTGCACCAATTCGCGCACAGGCTAACATTGCAATCACCGCTTCAGGAATCATCGGCATGTAAACAATGACTCGGTCGCCTTTTGTTACACCACTGGCTTGTAATGCACCTGCAAATTTAGCTACCGTGTCGAGTAATTCTTGATAAGTATATTTTCTAACTGAATCAGTGACAGGGCTATCATAAATAAGCGCAAGCTGATCTGCCCGACCATTTTCTACGTGACGGTCTAAGGCGTTGTGACAGGTATTTAATTCACCATCGGCAAACCAATGGTAAAAAGGTGGGTTCGACTCATCTAAAATGGTGGTCGGCTGCTTATACCAATCGATATTTTTTGCAGCATCGCCCCAAAATTGAGTCGGATTATTAATTGATAAATCGTATAGCTCTTGATAGCTCATACTCCCCTCCAATTGGTGTATGACTGATGGACTCAATGGATTTTAAGATTGTTATGTGTCAACCTCTAAACCCAAGAATTTTTGTCTTATGAGTATAAAATATTTTGATAGATAAATAAATAGTTATAGTAACTATAAATATAAGTAATGTTTTTGTATTGACTTACAAGTTAATTTATTGATTATATTTTGAATAGATGAGGAAAGCTTAGACGTTGTTAAGTTTATATATGCAATTAGCTATTTTTATTCATATTGGCATTTTAGCGTTGTTTTGTACATGATTAAATCATATTTGCAGATTATTAGATTTTTAAACAATCAATTCTAACGGAATTTAAAAAAACAATATACTAATAGGAAATAGCATCAAATTGCTCTGATTGAGCCGAGTGAACTTCCAGCAAAATATGGTTAGGCAAACAAGCCGTAAATGCACCTCCTGACTGTTGCCAGCCCGTATGAACACAGTATTTTCCTTGACAAGGTGAATCGACAAAACGAATTTTACCCTGATTAATTTCCAAATGACTTAAGCCTAAATGTCCTTTTATATTCAATGTCTGTATTTGATGCAAACTGATTTGTTGCGTACCCGTAGGCGAGGTAATCAAAACATAATCGGCAGGACTGTGTTGCCAATAACCCGCATATAAGGGAATCAAGCTTGACAGTGCAATAGTTAAAATCACCCAATCCATTGGTTTTAGATGTTGTCTGAGCTGTTGTAATATGTGCATCTTTTGGCTCAAATAAAAATATTCTACCCGATTCAGCTATAAAAAAACTAATCCTAAACCAAAATAAAAGTTATGATTTTAGTAAGAATATAATGATATATTGATGAACCAATAATTTTAAGCGAAAATGCAGCCGAACATTATTTTAAGAACAACAATCTAAGAAATCTTAGACACTTTTTATAATTTTTAAATTAAACCAATGAAGGAGGAAGTTATGCCTACACGTCGTGACTTAGCCAATGCAATTCGTGCATTAAGTATGGATGCAGTACAAAAAGCCAAATCTGGACATCCCGGTGCGCCAATGGGAATGGCGGATATTGCCGAAGTGTTGTGGAATGATTACATGCACCACAATCCAAACAACCCAAATTGGGCAAACCGTGACCGCTTCATCATGTCAAATGGGCATGGTTCGATGATGGTGTATTCTTTATTGCATCTCTCAGGTTATGCGTTGTCGATTGAAGATATTAAACAATTCCGTCAGTTACATTCAAAAACACCGGGTCATCCTGAATACGGTTACGCACCGGGTGTTGAAACCACCACAGGGCCTTTAGGTCAAGGCATCACCAATGGTGTCGGAATGGCGATTGCTGAAAAGACGTTAGCCGCGCAATTCAACAAAGACAGTCATGACATCATCGATCACAACACGTATGTATTTTTAGGTGATGGTTGTTTGATGGAAGGTATTTCGCACGAAGCCTGTGCATTAGCGGGTACGTTGAAATTAGGCAAATTAGTCGCGTTTTATGATGACAACGGCATTTCTATCGATGGCGAAGTCGAAGGCTGGTTCACTGATGACACCCCCGCACGTTTTGAAGCGTATGGCTGGCATGTGGTGCGTAATGTCGATGGTCATGATTCAGATGCAATTAAAGCTGCAATTGATGAAGCCCGTAACGTTACGGATAAACCATCTATTATTTGTTGTAAAACCATTATTGGCTGGGGTTCTCCAAATAAAGAAGGTAAAGAAGACTGTCACGGCGCACCATTAGGTGATGATGAAATTGCCTTAACTCGTAAACGTATCGGCTGGGCGCATGATTCTTTTGTGATTCCTGAAGATATTTATGGCGGTTGGTCAGCAAAAGACAAAGGCGCAACCTCAGAATCTGATTGGAATAGCAAATTAGCAGCCTATAAAGCCGCATTCCCAACAGAAGGTGCAGAATTAGAACGCCGTTTAAATGGTGATTTGCCTGCGGACTTTGAAGCAAAAGCCAACGCATTTATCACAGCAGTCGACGCGAAAGCTGAAACAATTGCATCTCGTAAAGCCTCACAAAATACTTTAAATGGTTTTGGGCCTTTATTACCTGAATTATTAGGCGGTTCTGCGGATTTAGCGGGTTCAAACTTAACCTTATGGTCTGGTTGCAAAGGCATTCAAGAAGATGCTGCGGGCAATTATGTATTCTACGGTGTACGTGAATTCGGCATGTCTGCGATTATGAACGGCATCACTTTACACGGTGGTTTTGTGCCTTACGGCGCGACTTTCTTAATGTTCTCTGAATATGCACGGAATGCGTTGCGTATGGCGGCATTGATGAAAATCCCTACCGTGTTTGTTTATACCCATGATTCAATCGGTTTAGGCGAAGACGGCCCTACACATCAACCTGTTGAACAAATTGCAACCATGCGTTTGATTCCAAATATGAACATTTGGAGACCTTGTGACGCGGTTGAGTCTGCGGTGTCTTGGAAAATGGCGATTACGCGTAAAGATGGCCCAAGTTCATTGATATTCTCTCGTCAAGGTTTACCACATCAAACCCGTGATGCAGCGCAAATTGAAGCGATTGAAAAAGGCGGCTATGTTCTAAAAGATTGTAGCGGCACACCAGATGCGATCATCATTGCGACGGGTTCAGAAGTCGGTTTAGCGATGGATGCAGCAGCACAATTAAGCGGTAAAAATATCCGTGTGGTGTCTATGCCTTGCGTTGATGCGTTTGAAGCCCAAGACGAAGCTTATCGCGAATCTGTCTTACCTAGCAGCGTTAAATCTCGCGTTGTAGTTGAAGCGGGTTCTACAGGCTTATGGTACAAATACGTGGGCTTTGAAGGTCAAGTTGTGGGTATCGATAGCTTTGGTGAATCAGCTCCAGCAGG
>JAYQWJ020000303.1:0-7329 GCA_035829175.2 Candidatus Albibeggiatoa psychrophila | reverse complement strand
TTCTATACTTGACCGCTACGCAAGCTAGATTTTAATAAATATTATTGGTGGAGGGAGTATGCACTATTTTTATTTTAAATCAATGAATAAACCCTTCAAGGCTTTCATCATCTGTTTTATAGTATTATTTCTGGGTGCGCCCACTTGTGAAGAGCTCGCTTTAGAACGCATAAGAAAAGTATATCGCTTTGATAGTAATATAAATAAAGTATGTGTTGTTGCGGCATGGCCCGCGTCTAGTTCCAAACAACTGAGTAAAAAATTTAATATCAATACAAAAGACGGTGCGAGTAGGTTCAACGCAGGTATTGAGTCTTATTTGAGAAAATATAAAACAAAAAAAATTAAAATCATTAGCTATAGCACTTTAAAAGTCCCTCCTAAACAATGCAATGCCGTTTATCAACAATCAAATGTTGCCAATTATAAAAAATGTATTCAAGCGTGGTCACAATCAACAAAAAGACTAGGAAGTTGCAAAGGTCGTTCGACAAAAGTGCTGACAGTCGGTAGCTATTTCAATCAAAATGGTATTTCAATTTATGTCTTAGGCGCGAAAAACACCTTTGCCCAAACTCTAAAAACGACACAGGGTAAGAATAGGAGTGCTTCGGCGGTTAAGGTTGCAAGTCGCTTAAAAATATATATTCAACATAAGAAATAACAATGCTTTCAAGTTGTTGCAATTGATAACTTTGTAAAATGCCGACCTCATTTAATCTCTACTGGCAAAATAAATTTTGCACTCCTGTGCTATTAGCCCTATTTTATATTATCGATTCAAAATCAGCGTTTTTTAATTAAGCGCAACGCATTTGAAACCACTAATAACGAACTAATAGACATACCAATTGCCGCCATCCACGGTGCAACATAGCCCATTGCCGCAGCAGGTAATGCCAAGACATTGTAAGCAATTGCCCATGCTATATTTTGTCGAATAATATTCAAGGTTTTATTCGCAGTTTGAATCCCGACTAATAAATTTGGTAGCTGTTCGGTTAGTAAAATCATATCTGCACTGGCGCGTGCCACTTGAGTTCCATTACCCATTGCAATCGAAACCGCCGCTTGAGCCAAAACAGGTGCATCATTAACCCCATCACCCACCATCGCCACAATCGCCCCAGAACTTTGTAACTGTTTCACCCGTCTCAATTTATCTTCGGGACTTAAGTCATAACCAATATGCTGAATTCCTATTTGCTGCGCCACATTTTCCACCACGGCACGATGGTCGCCACTAAATAAACTGACTTGTTTTCCTTGTTGTAATAATGCCTGAATTAATTCTTTTGCCCCATCACGCAAAGTGTCGCCTAATACAAAAACAGCATGAATATGTTGTTTATCAGCAAGCAAGACCAAACTATGACTTTTTTGCAATAAATCGTGCTTAAGATTTGAATTTAAAGTTAAATCTGTATTCTGTTTTATAAAGTCGACCGTGCCAATGAAAAACGGCATTTGACCTATTTCACCCGATAAACCCGCTCCTACTTGATTGCTTACATTGTCGGCATGAATTTTTAAACTCATCATCTCTAATTGATTAAATGCTTGTAACAACGCCGTGGCAATAGGATGTTCTGAATGACGTTCTAAAGCTGCCGCATAAGCCAAACAAGTTTGCTCTGACCAATGAGATAAGCAGTGTGTTTCCAAAACTTGTAATCGACCTTGGGTTAAAGTCCCTGTTTTATCAAATACAAAATGATTGGCTTTAGCTAAGGTTTCGAGTGCATGACCGCGCGTTGTGAGCAATCCAGAACTGGTTAAAGTGCTCGTTGCTGCGGTGATAGCGGTGGGTGTTGCCAATGATAAAGCACAAGGACAGGTGACGACTAAAACCGCTAAAGTTGTGACAAACCACGCATCATTATTCGGATTTTGTAACCACCAATAACTGGCGACGATAATGGCGAGTATCAGCACCGCAAACACAAAATAGCTTGCAACTTGATCCGCCAAACGGGTGATAGCGGGTTTTTCAGATTGGGCACGTTCTAATAAACGCAAAATATGCGAGAGAATTGTCTCCGTACCTAATTTAGTGACTTGTATTTGCAAAGGACTTTCAATATTAATTGTGCCGCCAATCACATTTTGTTCAATGCTTTTCATCACAGGATAGCTTTCACCCGTTAGCAATGATTCGTCTACACTGGATTGACCGATCAGCACCGAACCATCTGCGGGAATCGTTTCACCTGCTTTGACTAAAATGGTATCGCCCACATTTAACTCAGCAACAAATACCAATTCTTGTTCAATATCATTTGTTTCAGTTCTATTTAAACGAGTTGCCATCGTTGGGATGACATGCACTAAGGTTTCAGCCGCTTGCGCACTACGTTGTCTCGCCAATAATTCAAAATATCGCCCTGTTAGCAGGAAAAATACAAACATCACAATCGAATCATAATAAACATGTCCGCTACTTTGCACATTAAATGTCGTCCACACGCTGCCAATAAAAGCCAGACCGATGCCCAGTGAAACAGGTACATCCATCCCCGCTTGTTTGTGTGTAATATCACGCCATGCTGAACGGAAAAAAGGTTGTGCTGAGTAGAGTAAAACGGGCATCGTCAAAACCAGATTAACCCAATAAAATAAATAACGAAATTGCGGCTCAATCCCCCACCAATCCCCTGCATATAATGCCAATGAAAACATCATCACTTGCATCCCCAGAACCCCTGCCAAACCAATGCGGCGTAACTGGGTTTTACGTTCACGATCAAGTACTTCTTGCTGGCGATTTGGGTCATAAGGATGGGCGATATAACCGATATGGGTCACTGCTTGTAAAATCTTGCTCAGTTGGATTTGAGTCTCATCCCAACGCACGCGTGCTCGATGATTGGAATAGTTAACTTGCACATCAATCACACCGTCTAAGGCTTTGATATGTTTTTCATTTAGCCAAACACAGGCGGCACAAGTAATTCCTTCTAAGATTAATGCAGCCTCTCTGACATTTTCATCTTCATGGCGTACAAAGCGTTTTTGTATTTCAGGATTATCATATAGTTGGGTTTCTTTTAAGATTTGCGGAATTAACTCCCGACCTGTTGGTGCATTTTCAGTTCGATGTTGATAGAAATCTTCTAAACCTGCATCCATAATGGATTGTGCAACAGCTTGGCATCCAGCACAACACATGGCACGTTGTTGCCCTTGGATTTTAACGGTGAAATCTGCGTTTTCTGGCACAGGTAAACCGCAGTGATAACAATGAGACATGGATTTTTTCTTGAGTGACTTTTTAAGGAATATATGTTTTTTAATTCTACTTGAGAATATGTATTAGTAAAACCCAATTTCTATTTATCAATGGTTTGGTATAGCTCGCTACCAAGTTTAGCTTCGTAGTGTATGTTTAAGAAGCTCTGCTTCGAGAGTGTATTCATCAAGCAGAACTTGATAGACAGGCATGACCAAATAGAATGTGGTAAGAGCTATTTTCAGAACAAATCCAAATAATTATAAAAAGAAAAGTCACATCAAATAGATTTTTACGCTAGAATACACGCCTTTTTTATCAGAAACATAAATAACGATTTAACCCATTGTTTACTGATAATGATTCACTGATAACGGACAAGCGAAACCAGTATGAGTACCTTGATTGAGGAAATTAATAAACGCCGAACCTTTGCCATCATCTCGCATCCTGACGCGGGTAAAACCACATTGACTGAAAAACTGTTGCTATTTGGTGGTGCAATTCAAATGGCGGGCACAGTTAAAGGTCGTAAAGCCAGTCGTCATGCGACTTCTGATTGGATGGAATTAGAAAAACAACGTGGTATTTCCGTTACCTCCTCAGTCATGCAATTCCCTTATGCTGACAAAATAATTAACTTGCTCGATACCCCCGGACATGAAGATTTCTCAGAAGATACTTATCGTACATTGACCGCTGTCGACTCCGCATTGATGGTGATTGACGTGGCGAAAGGTGTAGAAGAACGGACGATTAAATTACTAGACGTGTGCCGTTTGCGCCATACACCCATTATCACTTTTATCAATAAATTAGACCGTGAAGGGCGTGATCCCATCGATGTGTTAGATGAAATTGAGGACGTGTTAAAAATTCAATGTGCGCCAATGACGTGGCCAATTGGTATGGGCAAAAGATTTAGAGGTATTTATAGCTTTGAAGATGGCAGCATCACCTTGTTTGAACCGGGTAAAAATGCAATTGCGGCTGAAGGTAAACGCTTTGACAACTTACAAGATGTAAGCCTACACGCGCTATTGGGCGACCATGACATTGAAGAACTCAAAGATGAAATTGAACTGGTATTGGGCGCGAGCCATCATTTTGATTTAGATGGATTTTTAGCAGGTAAATTAACCCCCGTCTATTTTGGTTCAGCAATTAATAATTTTGGGGTTAAAGCTCTACTTGACAGCTTCTGCGAATATGCACCACCACCACAAAACCGCTCAAGCATCGACCGCAACATTGAACCCAAAGAAGACAAATTTTCTGGTTTCGTATTTAAAATTCAAGCCAATATGGACCCTGCTCACCGCGACCGTATCGCCTTTTTACGAGTTTGTTCTGGCAAATACAGTAAAAATATGAAAATGCGTCATGTCAGAATCAACCGTGATGTGCAAATTGCCAATGCAATGACTTTTATGGCGGGTGAACGCGAACATACTGAAGAAGCTTTTCCCGGTGATATTATCGGCTTACACAACCATGGCACAATCCAAATCGGCGATACATTTACCCAAGGTGAAGTATTGAAATTTACAGGGATTCCACATTTTGCCCCTGAAATTTTTCGGCGGGCGCGACTTAGAGACCCTTTACGCATGAAGGCCTTATTAAAAGGTTTAAGCCAATTGTGTGAGGAAGGTGCGACCCAATTATTCCGACCCTTGAACAGTAATGATTTGATTTTGGGCGCGGTGGGTATTTTACAATTTGACGTGGTGAAATGGCGACTTAAAAACGAATATAACGTGGAATGCGACTTTGAAAATGTACAAGTGGCAACAGCACGTTGGGTTGAATCCGATGATGAGAAATTATTTGAAGAATTTAAGAAAAAAGCCTTTGATAATTTAGCCTTTGATATTGCTGACAATTTAACTTTCATCGCACGAACGCGGATTAATTTAAGCTTAGCTCAAGAACGTTGGCCTGATATTCGATTTTTTGCCACTCGTGAACATTAAGCTTTTATTGGCGATGATGATGAAAAATCAAATGTGTAAAACGTGTTTTGCCAAAGTCGCCTAAATAAGGTTTGCAGTTAATTGAGTCAGGTTTTCTGGAATCGCTTTAGAAAATCTAACTCACTTCCTGCCTTCATTAAAACATCAAAAAATATCTTTTAAAAATACAAAATCACGAATAATTTATTTTAGACAGGGTTTCCGCACATTTGCGTGAGTGACTTAATAACATGCCTAAAGAATTGGTTTCTGTGGTTAAAGTCACTAAGACCAAATTATTATTAATGTGCATAAAAGCCACAATACCTTGCTCATTTTCAGAAATAATATTCTCACAGCGACCCATTTTTAACTCAGCGGTCATGGTGTCGCCCAAAGACATCAAGGTGCTACCCATGGTTGCAACCCGTTCTAAACTATATTTACCATGGGTTTGTTGTTTCATCGCGCAAGTATAACCATCGACAGTAACGACGACTGCTGCACAAAGAGGTTGACAACGCTCTAATAAACTTTCTAACTGTTGCTCTAATTGCTGAGTAACCGTTTCGGATAACATCAATGATTCTCCCCATTAATCATTTCAATTAAATGCCTAATCATATTGACAACACTTTCACTGGAACGAGCATCAACTGCAAAAACAGGTAATTGAATACCGAGTTGATGTAAATAATTTTGATAAACTTGCATCGATGGGCGTGGTGCTAAATCCATTCGAGTCACTGCAATCACGGTCTGGGTGGTTAAAATATATTCACGAAAAATATCAGTATAACGCGCTAAATCACCCACAGGATCGACTCCCGCATTATCAACAAAAATCACTAAACCTTGAGCACCTTGAATCAGTAATTTCCACATATAATCAAAACGTTGTTGTCCCGGTGTGCCATAGAGGCGTAATTTTTTTCCAGACCCTAAGTTCACCTCACCATAATCCATTGCAACCGTGGTCATACTTCGACCTGTAGCGTTGTTTGGCAAAGCTTTTTTCTCAATCTGGCGCATGACAGGTCTAGTAAAATCAGAAGTTTGAATATCTGCATTAATCACTGGAATTTCACTGATACTGGCAATCGCAGTGGTTTTTCCTGCACCTAAACTTCCCGTAAAAACAATTTTTTGGTCATTCATTATGATTATGCAACAGCCTGTTGGCTCAGAACAGCAAGTAATGCGTGAATTAAAACCGTCACATCTTGGGTCTGTCTTGGGTCAATTTCAAACAATGGATAAACTTGACCACGTTTCATCAAGGCATTGTAATATTCATTTAAAGTGACATCTGAATTCACATCAGTTCGGGTCACACCAATCACAACCCCCGTCTCATAAATAAAATCCTGAAACGCATCGAGATAAAAATTTAAATCTTCAATTGGATTAGGACGTGCATTATCAATCAATAACACGAGACCAATACCACCATTGGTCAGAATTGTCCACATGTAGTTAAAACGCTCTTGACCCGGTGTGCCATATAAATGAATTCGAGAGCTATCTTCTAACGTGATATAACCGTAATCCATTGCAACTGTTGTATTTTCCTTGCGTTGCTGACTTTCATCATCAGTACAACGCACTTCAGTTGCAATCGGTGGAATTTCGCTAATTGTGCTGATAGCAGTTGTTTTGCCTGAACCCATAGGGCCCGTAAAAATAATCTTGTCCATAATTAGTTGTACCCAGAAATTTAATTTGATTTATGGATAAGCATAGCAACTTTAGTTTAGAAACTCACCTTTCAACTTGACCTTTTAACATCTTTTTGAAACCACTAGGTATTTATTTGGATAAAGTTTAACTTAAGTAAAGAAATTGCTGTTTTGACTTAGATGAAAACTTAGATTCTTTATTATGTTTAATAATACGACAATATCAATTTGATTTCTGAACTTTTGCTCAATACAGCAATTCGTCATATTTTGGTATAAAACACCTGTTACGCTTGATGTGGAATTAAAATAAGTTTTATAAAACAAATGGTTATAAATATTGATTTTGAAAAGCGAGAAAACTATCTCTTTTTATTTCAATTGCTTAAAAATTCATTTCACACCAAGCGTCTGTTATAATTTGCTAGTTTTTCTCATAAACCGCATCTTCACGTACAATATTGCA
>JAYQWJ020000302.1:0-4755 GCA_035829175.2 Candidatus Albibeggiatoa psychrophila | reverse complement strand
TGTTTATTTCTTTTATGCAGAATCGTTTAAGTGTGCGGTTGCCTAGGGTTTGGCAGCGGTTTATGAAAGCTGAGCAAGGTTATAATTATTTTATGATTCTAACTGTAAAAAGCATACTTACTAAAACAATTATGATATTCGACAATATTTATGAGTATTTTATCCCTAAAACTGCTCAATTAGAACTTGTTAAAGCTTTATCGAAATATATTCAAAAAGTTTCCCTTATCAAAGCTAATAAAACACTATTGCAAGACAAACTTAACTTAATGGTCTCAGAAGAGGATAAGCTATTATTAAAAATGAAATTTATCAATGGTTTAACTTATTTGCAAATTGCAGAGGCTTTAGATGTTTCAGCATCTTCTGTAAATCGTCGTTTTAGAAAAATACTTGCAATATTAGAAAGGTATTTAATAGAACAAGGAGGAGGACTTGATAACATTAAAAGTGCCGCAAAAATTTATAAGTTTCTTAAAATGAATGAGCAAGCTTTATATTTATATGAACGTATTTTATATAACATAGAGACAATTTTAGGTGAAAAGCATCCAATGTATCTCACAGCTTTAAAAGATGTTTTAGAATTGTATAAAATTCAAGGAGAACACGAACAGGTTTTGCTATTCTCTAAAAAAATACTAGAAGCTCAAAAAGAAATATTAGGTACACAACATCCAGATTACAAAATATCATCTACTATAAATAATAAAGAAGATGAAGTTTCAAAAGAAAATGAATTATACAATATAAGCGATGATGAAGTTAAATTTCGCGTGTTTATTGGATTATATTTTAGCCTTTTAAGTGGTTATTTGTTAACTGAAGGTTTTATCCGCTATACTTTGTTAGAAGTTTTTCCCATTAGCTTCATTTTATTTTTAGCAGGTATTTTATTTCCTAGACTCTTTGGTAGTATTATATTTATTAGTGTTTTTGCTTATTTATATTACCTTGTTAGCTCGTTACCAAACTCTATTTAGCAATGCTTGTTCATCAACACTCTACTTAATGTATTTACTCTGTTTGGAATAAGATGCAAAAGATTGAAGGATGGACAGGATGTTGTCTGAATCTGGATTTGCAGGATTAATTGATTTTCAGAATTAGATGAATTGCAAAATTTAAAGTTTGGCGAAAAATTTAACTATTTCTCAGAAATAATCTTGTTAATTTTTAAATCTTGAGAATTCTGATTCTGACATTTTTGGAACAAGATGTAAAAGATTGAAGGATGGACAGGATGTTGTTTGTGCTTTTTTGTTGGCGTTTAACGGATACTAATTGTAAACTCTTTAAAATAATGAAACAGGACACTAACAATGACACTTTCAATTCAACTACCACCAGAAGAACAAGCCTTATTAGAAATACTTGCCCAACACACAGGACAACAACAAAATAAATTGATGCTTCAAGCTGTCCGTGACTTGTATCACAAAATACTTCAAGAAGAACAAAATATTGCTACACCTTATGAATTAGGTAAGGATTTATTTGGAACAGGACATTTAGCACAAGCACCTACTCATCCACAAAAGCGTAAAATCTGGGAAAGACTACATGAAAAACATCAACGCAGCTTGGGTTGACACTGGATTTCTTGTTGCCTTATTTGCTCAAGATGACGCTTTGCATGAATCAGCAACACAATATTTAAAAAACTTAGCACATATTAAACTCTATTCAATTTTGCCAGTTGTGGTAGAAGCCTGCTTTTTTCTGGATACGCAAGGTAAAAATACACTCCTGCTCTGGATAGAACGTGGCGCAATGACCTTGCATGACATAGAAACTGACGATTTGCCTACCATACGAACAATTTTGGAAAAATACAGCAACCTCAATCCAGACTTTACTGATGCTGCTTTGGTTGCATTAGCAGGAAAATACAATATCACTTATATTCTGACAGTAGACCAACGTGATTTTTCTGTTTATCGTTTGCCAAATGGTCAACATTTTGAGCGTTTATGGGTGTGAGCAAATACAGAATTTTGAACAAGATATAAAAGATTGAAGGATGGACAGGATGTTGTGAGTTATATGCTAAAATAAAAACAATTCTCAATTATTCTCGTAGGATGTCACTCATGTATGCAATTGAATTTGAAGCCGATGTACATAACAATATGATTCAAATCCCTCCTGAATACAAAGAATTTGAAGCAAAACATATTAAAGTGATGGTAGTAGAAATAACCAATAATACCAAGACATTACCTAGCGGTTTTTTAAATCCTACTTCCGTAAACAGCTATGCCGATATAGCCAAACGAGATGAATTATATGACCGCTAAAACATTCATTGATACCAATATTTATATCTATGCCCTGACTCGCTCGCGCAATCCAAATGATGAAAACAAAAGGGAAATAGCAATATCTCTTTTTGAAAAACTCATTAATACGCACACCATCGTTACATCCACACAAGTACTCAATGAATTTCATAGTAACCTGATTAAAAAGTTCAAAATAGAAGATAAAGAGGCCTTTAACATCGTTGAACACAACATTCTGCCGATTTCTATTATTGCGCCTATTGGCTTTAAAACTTATTCCCTTGCTTATCAACTGCGCTCAGAATACAACCTATCCTTTTGGGATTCATTAATCGTTGCCAGTAGTTTAGAAAATAATTGTACAACGCTATACAGTGAAGATATGCAGCATAATCAAAGTATTAAAAATCAGTTATTGATTATCAATCCTTTTGAACAAGATGTAAAAGATTGAAGGATGGACAGGATTTTTCTAGCTCTCTAGCCTCTAATTTAGACAGAATGTTGTTTGAATTGGAGATTTATAACTCCCTTGTTAAAAAGTATCCAAACAGATACAATCATCTTAATGTATGAAATCAAATCAACCGAAGCTTTTTCAAAATGGCTCTCAAAATTAAAAGATATGAAAGGACGTATTGCGGTTGCTAGACGGATTGAGCGGATGCAATATGGCAACTTTGGTGATGTGAAATCAGTAGGGACATCCATTTCAGAGCTTCGGATTACAACAGGTCCTGGATATAGAATCTATTTTACTCAGAAAGAAGACAAAATTATTATTTTACTAATAGGTGGTGACAAATCCACGCAATCTAAAGATATTGAAAAAGCAAAACAATTACTCAAGGAATATAATAATGAATAAACTAATACCTTTTGATATAACAGAATATCTTGATAGTGATGAAGCCATTGCTGAATACCTTAGCCAAGTGCTTGAAGAAGGAGATAATGAAGAGTTTCTCCGCGCAATTGGATACATTGCCAAAGCGAAAGGCATGGCACAAATCGCTGAAGAAACAGGACTTGGTAGAGAAAGTCTGTACAAAGCATTTCGCCCAAATGCCAAACCACGATTTGAAACAGTGATGAAAGTGATGAATGCGCTCAAGTTACAACTGAATGCGACACCGCAACTTTGAACAAGATGCAAAAGATTGAAGGATAGGCAGGGTGTTGTTTAAATTGAGGTTTACTTGTACACCAAACTTTGCTTGATATATTTATTCTGGTTCTGGATAAAAATCATCATCCGATAATTGTTCAATAGAATAAGGGCAAGTCGTTGGGAAAGTTTCAAAAGATAAATGAGTTTCTTTTACCGCCAAATACACCGCATCACTAAAAGCTTCTTCAACCGCTTTAGCAAAATAAGATTTTAAACTCGGACTCATTTTTAATTGTCTAGCAATTTGCTGGCGTTGTTCACTAATGGAACGTTCCCAGCTATCACCTTTAAATTCCTGCCACATTTCAGAAAGCTGTTTGTATTGAAATTGCCACTTTAATAAATGTGCGATTAAAATAGCGAGATGACTGACCAGTTCATGCTTATCACGCTTAGCCATGCTTTCCAATTCCTCAATCAATAACTCTGGATCAATCTCATCCCATTTTTTTGAGCGCACCAACTCTATATTGTGATAAATCCAAGCATAAAAATCTTTTTCATAAAGTAATTGAGTTTCCATAATATTGTTCTTTATCTAAAAAACTATATTAAGCATAGCATTTTTTTGTTAATTCACACTAATGAAGACATTATTCTACTTAATATATTTACTCTGATTCTGGATAAAAATCATCATCCAATAACTGCTCCATTGAATAAGAACATACTGTTGGAAATGTCTTGATTGATAGTTTGGTTTCTTTTGCTGCAATTTTTACTGCGCGAGGATAAGCTTCCTGTATCGCATCATCAAAATAAGGCTGTAAACTTGGACTCATTTGCAATTGGCGTTCAACTTGGTCACGCTGCTCAACAATAGAACGTTCCCAACTTTTTCCATCAAATTCCTGCCACAAACCAGAAAGCTGATTAAATTGAAATTCCCACTTCAATAAATGTGCAATTAAAATAATAAGATGGCTCACTAACTCATGTCTATCCCGTTTAGCCATACTTTCCAATTCCTCAATCAACAACTCTGGATCAATCTCATCCCATTTTTTTGAGCGCACCAACTCTATATTATGATAAATCCAAGCATAAAAATCTTTTTCATAAAGTAATTGAGTTTCCATGACATTATTCTTTATCTAAAAAAACCATCTTAAGCATAGCATTTTTCATTAATCTGCACTAATAAAGCTTTGAACAAGATGCAAAAGATTAAAGGATATTGTTTGAGTTTGGATTTTTTGATTAGCTAAATTAAATCTCGCCTCTGATATTTTATCCGACATTCTGCATATAACTTAAAAAAAAGTTTATTTTGGTTTTTTCTTTTGAAAGTTGCAGAAT
>JAYQWJ020000301.1:0-3556 GCA_035829175.2 Candidatus Albibeggiatoa psychrophila | reverse complement strand
TATTTCATTATCTTAATTTATCAAAGTCTGGCAACGGTATTTTCGACCAATCAAATTCACCATCTTTGTTGAGTCCCTCAATATCCACTTTTTCAGTAGTCACTTTAGCAGATTCGGATTCAGTTTTTTTGTCGGGGAGTTTTAGCAGTTTGGCATTACTTGGATTATCAGCGGTTGATTTGACTTGCATCAAAATGCTTAATTGATTATTTTTAAGGGTATTTTCAGTTTTTACATCTTCAAATAAATTCATTCTTTCATAGGCTTTAACATATTTGCGCGGATCAAGCGAATCGCCTTCAACAGTAAAACTCAATTTCCCTAATTCATATCGCCATGCCACAAGTGTTACCGTTTCAGAAGGTAATGCCTCAATCACTTGCCCCATCAAATCTAATTGGTGTGGATAAGGATTTAATTTAATTAATTTATCAGCTGCTTGTTTGCCCTGCATTGCCTTGGTTTTAGCGGTTAAAATTGGGGTTGCATCATTATTCAAGGCTTCAATTTTTTGCTCAATGAGTGTAATTGCCTGTTGCCATTTAATAATTTTCACACTGAACCAAGCCAATGTGACAACAAATATTGCTAATCCTAACAATATCCATAAACTTTCCTGCTGCAACGCCATGGTATTGATGCTGGTACGATGATAAGCCCATGGTTTATTTAATAATGGTGAATCCATCGGCTGGGGAATATCACTATCAATCGCTAAACTACAGATTCTTTGAAAACCCGACCATTGTTTTAAATTCGGTTCAGTTGCCCACCAACGGCTATGTTTTAAAATATCATCCTGCCAATATTGTGCTTCAACACCTTCTATACATTGAATTAATTGAATGCCATCTTGCAACTTAGCATGTAATAGCGTTTCGGGTATTGCATAAGCCGATTTTATTTTAAGTTCTTGTTGTTGCTCAGTTTGTATCGCTGAATCCCATATCCACACTTGAGCGATTGCGCCTTGCCACACAATGTAATTGGCATAATGGCTTAATGGTGTCCATTGGCGAATTTTAAGCTTTAAAGCTTCACTGCGTCGGGCGGCAGGAATGGTTGTTAAATCAAATAAACGGTAAAAACACAGGCTACGCGCGATTATCCATTCACGTTTGCCTGTATTGGCTTGTGGTTCAATGATTTCTTGGCGTTTGTGTAAATAACGTTGAGAGGATTGTGATTTGCGTAGAAAGCGGTTTAGCATCAGTGTTTTTTGGTTAAAACTCAGCGCACAGTATAATCTAGTTGCTTGAATGATAGAATAGGCTAGTATTTATTTGGTTTTAGCTGTATTAATTAAAGTTCAACAAACGATATTTAAAATGGAGAATGTATTTATGAAACGTCGTGATTTTATTACTGCACTTGCAACCACCGCCGCCGCTTATCCTTTAATTCATGTTACAAACAGTATTGCTGCTGAAACGAAGAACCCTAAAGTTTTTTTCGACATCACCGCAGATGATAAGCCTTTAGGAAAAATTGTAATGGAATTAAGAGCGGATGTTGTGCCTAGAACCGCTGAGAATTTCAGAGCTTTATGTACGGGTGAACATGGTTTTGGTTACAAAGGCAGTCTTTTCCATCGTGTGATTCCTCAGTTTATGTGTCAAGGGGGTGATTTCACCAATGGTGATGGCACAGGCGGAAAATCCATTTATGGTGAATCGTTTGAAGATGAAAATTTCACTTTGAAACATACAGGAAAAGGTATTTTATCAATGGCGAACCGTGGGCCTGACACCAGTGGTTCACAATTCTTCATTTGTACTGCTAAAACGCCGTGGTTAGACAATAAGCATGTTGTGTTTGGTTCTGTGATTGAAGGTTATGAAACGGTTGATAAAATTGAAGGTTTAGGCACGCCTCGTGGTATCGTTCGCGCTAAAATCATGATTGCCGACTGCGGCGAAGTGAAATAAATCTTTTTACAAACTTTACAAAAAGCAAACCTGTTTCTATTAAATGAGATAGGCTTGCTTTATCAGCAATTATGGACAAGGATTTGAGTATTGCTCATGAATCGCTTTAATACTTGCAAGTACTTCATCAAACTGGCTCATTACAATACTGTGAGCAGTTCTTAGACATTATTAAATATTTAAATCAGCTATAAATACAAGTATCATTTTTTGATTTTGTTTAATTTTTAAAAAAGTGTTCGAACCATTGTTATCAAGGCGCATTGATTTTTGATTTTACTGGATCATTCAATTTTCATAGCAATAATCTTCAACAATTTATCTAATGCACCCCGATTTTGCTGTAAATAATGCAGCCCATTTTGTCCTGCTTGCTGCCGTAGAATTGGATTAGCGGCATACAACTCAATGACTTGCAATAACTCTTGCTCATTATTCACTTGTTTTCCTGCATCAACGGCTAATAACTGCTGACTGATTTCGCTAAAGGTAAAAACATGTTGACCAAAAATAACAGGCAAACCGACCGCAGCAGGTTCAAGCAAATTATGACCACCAACAGACACCAAGCTGCCACCAATAAATGCAATATCACTGGCTGCAAATAAAACCTGTAATTCACCCATCGTATCACCTAAATAAACATCTGTATTTTCATTACAAATTTGATTCAAGCTGCGTCGAGCCAAATGTAAATCATGATGCAAACACAATTGTGCAACAGGCTCAAATCGCTCAGGATGTCGTGGCACTAAAATCAATAACAAATGCGGAAATTTTTTAATTAATATCTGATAGACGTTTAAAATAATTTGCTCTTCACCCTCATGGGTACTGGCTGCAATCAAAATTAGCCGTTCACCTCCCAATTGAAAACGTAATATTTTGGCTTGTTCAATCAAATTTTCAGCTAACTGCAAATCAAACTTAATACTACCCGTCACTGTTATTTTATTTTCATCCATACCCAATTGAATAAAATGCTGTTTATCTTGTTCAGTTTGTGCCGCAATATGAGTGAGATTTGCTAAGATTTGAGCTGTAAACCACGCTATTTTACCATAGCCCCGCGTTGATTTTTCAGATAAACGGGCATTGGTTAAAATGACGGGAATCATTTGTTTTTGGCAAGCAGCAAGTAAGTTTGGCCATAATTCAGTTTCCATTAAAATGAGTATTTTAGGCTGGGTTTTGGATAGAAAACGTCCAATCGCATCAGGATAATCATAAGGCAAATACAGATGTTGTACCGTATCAGAAAATATGGCAGTGACACGTTGCGAGCCTGTTGGAGTCATGGTTGTGATTAAAAAATGTGCCATAGGATAATCTTGTTGCAACCGCCGAATTAATGGAATTGCTGCTTGCACCTCACCCACTGAAACCGCATGAATCCAAATTGCCCCGCGTTCTAGCGTTGGGAAAAAACCAAAACGTTCAGCAATACGTTGTCGATAAGCAGGTGCACGTTTGCCACGCAAAAAAAGTTTCATTAAAATCAATGGAGTAAGCATATAAAGTAATAATGAGTAGACGATTCGCATTCAAGTGACCTTTGCAAATATAATAATTTTTGTTTTATCTATTTGACTAAAATGAGATAGATTTGAGGATATTCAAGCTTAAAA
>JAYQWJ020000300.1:0-1541 GCA_035829175.2 Candidatus Albibeggiatoa psychrophila | reverse complement strand
TAACGCATTGTTTTAAAGCAAAGAGTAGTCCAATTTAATTATTTGTTTTTCATGGAAATTAGTTTTTAGATGGAGAAAAATCAGATTGCATCTTAGTAAAATTAATTGCTCATAAGTTTTCTCGCAAACACCGCATTTCATCAAAATAATATTGACAATCTATTATAATGTATTAATATATACGCATATCCATATATAAATATAACCATGTCCATTAAAGATTTTTTTCAAGTGTTAGCGGATGAAACCCGTTTACGCTGTTTAGCTTTGATTTATACACATAAAGAGCTATGTGTCTGTGAATTGAATTACGCCCTAGAATTATCTCAGCCGAAAACTTCACGCCATTTATCTACCATGAAATTAAATGGGCTGCTGTCGCAACGTCGAGAAGGTCAGTGGATGTTTTATTCTCTAAATCCTGAATTGTCTGAATTTGAGCAAAAACTGATTGATTTAGTCGTTATAGAATTACAGATTCAAACCCAATTTAAACAAGATAATCAGCGGTTAAGCATGATGTGTAATCGTCCTGAATGTGAACGGGAAGGGAATTCATAATGTTTACTTATTTAGCTGACAGTCTGGTTTACGGATTATTTGGTTTAGATGCAGAAACCCATTTAGCCCAAGCCTTACAGTTTTTTATCATGGATGTGAGCAAAATTTTTGTCATGTTGATATTGGTAATTTATCTGATGGGTTGGTTTCGGTCATTTATTTCCCCTGAAACGGTGCGAAATTACGTGCGGGGTCGCTCAAAAGTCATGGCGCGATTGTTAGCAATTACCTTGGGCGCGGTAACGCCATTTTGCTCTTGTTCATCAGTACCTTTATTCATTGGTTTTGTTGAGGCGGGGATTCCATTGGGTGTGACTTTTTCATTTTTGATTGCAAGTCCCATGATTAACGAAATTGCCGTTGTATTGTTATTGGGCATTGTCGGCTGGAAAGTGACTTTATTATATGTTTTAGCAGGTTTAATCGTAGCTTATGTCGGCGGCATTGTGATGGAAAAATTTAAGCCAGAACGTTGGGTTGAATCTTACGTGTGGAAAATCAAAATGGGTGAAACTCCACATTTACAACAAGATAACTCTTATAGCGCAAGACATCATTATGCGGTGGGAGAAGTGAAAATCATCGTACAACGGATTTGGATATGGGTGTTATTAGGCGTTGGCGCAGGGGCATTATTTCACGGTTATTTTCCACAATCATGGGCAGAAAGTTTAGCAGGTAGCAATAGCTTATTCAGCGTGCCATTAGCGGTTTTACTTGGCGTACCGTTGTATTCCAATGCGGTGGGCGTAATTCCATTAGCAGAAGCGATGTTAAGCAAAGGGGTGGCAATCGGGACAACTTTGGCTTTTATGATGAGTATTGCCGCAATTTCATTACCCGAATTGATGATTTTAAGAAAAGTGATTCAATGGCAAGCACTGGCTTTATTCACCGCTATTCTGACTGTTTCTATTATTATTGTTGGTTGGATTTTTAACTTTATTTTGATTGGAGTGTAGGCTATGACGGGTAAAAAA
>JAYQWJ020000299.1:0-2698 GCA_035829175.2 Candidatus Albibeggiatoa psychrophila | reverse complement strand
AATTGTTAATTGTTAATTGTTAATTGTGTGTGTTAATTGTCCAAACAATCGCCTGATTATCCGCACCCGCAGTAATAAAAATCGGCTCGCTTGGATGAAAAGCCATTTGCGTCACCCAATCACTATGCTGTGAAATGCCATCAATGATTTTACCTGTTTCCGCATCCCACAAACGCACTGTATTATCCATCGACGCGGTTAAAATATATTTTCCATCAGGGCTAAAAATCGCTTGGCGTAAGGCATCACGATGTCCTTCCAAAGTATGCAACACCTCGCCCGTTTCCACATCCCACACCTTAGCCGTATTATCATACGCAGCAGTAATCGCTTTTTGACCCGTTGTATCAAATTCAGCATAATAAACGCGGCTGGTATGCTTGGTTAAATTATGCAATTGTTTCCCTGTTTTCAAAGACCAAATACGTGCAGTTTTATCCTCTGATGCCGTGATTAACAACTGGCTATCTCCACTAAATGCCGCATGATACAAATGATTAGTATGTCCCGATAATTCATAAATTAATTTTGTCGTATCCGCTTGCCATAAACGTGCGCTCAACATCCCAACCGTCACAATATATTGACCATTTGGACTATACGCCGCATGAGCAATGCCACGAATATGCCCTTTCAACATCGCCGTTTGCTTACCCGTCGCCACATTCCATAAACGTGCGGTATTATCCCGTGAAGCCGTGAGCACTTGCTGTCCATCAGAAGAGAAATCAACTCGAACCACCCAATTATCATGACCTTTTAGCGTGTTCAGCGGTTTACCCGTGTTAACATCCCAAATAATTGCGGTTTTATCTTGTGATGCTGTCGCCACTTTTTGATTATCAGGACTAAAATCAGCGTACCAAATATTCTCAGTATGTCCACGTAACTGACCTAACAACTGTCCTGTTTTCGTTGACCATAAACGTGCGGTTTTAATGCCTGTGGTGACAATATATTTTCCATCAGAACTAAATGCGACGTACAAAATCCCATCTTTATGACCGTCAAGCTTATATTTTTGAATAGGTTTGACTGCATGAGCTTGCGCGGTAAATAATAATATAAAAAGTAGCCAGCCATAACGCATTGGTTTTAACCTTATTTGTTTTTGCACTATTGTGCGGATTTGTGCAAGTTTGTCAATCTGTTCAGTTTCTACATTAAACATTGAAACATTGTTGCTAAAATATTGAAACCATAATAATCAAAGCCGTCATACTATGCTTATCCAAATTTATTACACCCAATTTAATCAGCCGTTGCCATCAGCCCAATTTCAAGCTTATCTCGAAACCTTACCGATTGAATTACAAAAAAAAATCCAAGGTTTTATCCGCTGGCAAGACCAACATGCAAGTTTATTTGCGCGTCTATTACTTCAACATGCTTTGCAGCCTTATCAACTTAATTTGCAACAACTGCAATATACTAAATATAAAAGACCTTTTGTGAATAACAAGATTGATTTTAACTTAGCGCATTCGGGAGAATATGTCTTATGTGCGATTACCGAAAATCAGCGTTTAGGGATTGATATTGAACAAGTTAGACCTATTGAAATCCAGCATTTTCAGTCTATTTTGACCCAAAACCAGTGGAATGCACTAAATCAAACCGCAGAACCACCGCTTTTTTTTAAATTCTGGACACAAAAAGAAAGTGCTATCAAAGCAGATGGGCGTGGGCTTCATTTGGCATTGAATAATATTGAATCTATTAATAATCAAGTGCAATTACAACAAACCTGGTTTTTACATGAAATAACTGACTTTTTACCTGATTATGCTTGTCATTTAGCAACAGATAAAACAAATATTGAAATCCATTGTCAATTTAAATCATTTGACAGCTGCTGCGAAAATAAAATAACGATATAAAACAAATAGTTAAAATTATTCTGTTTGTGGCACAAAAAAGTAAATCGCTTGTATTTCAAATACTTAATCCAAATCCCCATAACAACCTTGCTTTATGAATAGATAACGCTTGTCATTTAGTGCTTTGCATCCTTGCCCAAATTCATATAATGGGAGGGATAATTATTTTTATAAAAGTAAAATTACCAAAGGATTTGGAGATGACTCCTGCAATTAAAGTAGCTCAAAGAGCAAAAATCGAATATCTTGTACATGAATATCTACATGATTCTAGTACAGATTCTTACGGTGAAGAGGCAGCACAAGCATTAGGTATCGATACCCATCAGGTATTTAAAACCTTATTGGTTAGTGCGCCTGAATTCAAGGAAAAAGTCGCGGTTGGCATTGTACCCGTCAGCGGTCAGCTCGATATGAAAGCAATTGCACGTCAACTGAAGGCTAAAAAAGTCGTTATGGCTAATCCACAAGATGCCGAAAAAATCACAGGTTATATGCTTGGCGGTATTAGTCCTTTGGGTCAAAAGAAACGCTTACCAATGGTTTTGGATGAAACTGCGCTCAACTTTGACACGATTTATGTTAGTGCGGGTAAGCGTGGTGTAGAAATCGAAATTAGACCTAGCGATTTGATTGCTTTATGTCAAGCTGAGGTAGATAAAATCGGAAAATAAATCTTATTATTTAGAATGTGTTAGCTTATTTAGCAGATGATTTGCACATTTTTCTCTGGCTGAGCAATCTATTAAATTGCTTCTCTGTCTTGCGTAATTTATTTTCTCTCAATTCTATCTTTTTTGATGGATTGGGAGTGATAA
>JAYQWJ020000298.1:0-3967 GCA_035829175.2 Candidatus Albibeggiatoa psychrophila | reverse complement strand
CTAAATTATTCCCCGCAATTGCCCATTTAGAATTAGGTATCAGTGAAATGGACTTAGACAATATCACAGTCTCAGTACAAGAAATGGAACGCCTAATCAAAAGCGATGTCGAAAAGACATTTAAAAAAGCCCGTAGTTTATGTATTGGTAAAGATGAGAAAACAGGAAATTATTTCACAAAACACACCATTGACCATTTGGTATTGGCAGGAAGTAGTTCACATTTAGGCTTGGTACGTGAAAAAATGCCATTTGAGATTCTTGGCACATCATCTACATTTGACAGAAAAGGACAAACATATTCATGTGCCGCACCATTCAAATATGATGGATACAATTTACAATTTTCTCCAAATGATGCCAAACTAGCAGTAGTACGGGGTGCAGCTTTACCCAGTTATTTTAAAACCACTCGTATTCCACCTCAGGCTGATAAAATGCGAGATTTATTGCAAGAAGGCGTTAATTTTCTAGATTTTGATATTGATAATTTACGCAATTACATGCCTTTTACCTTAATTTATCCTGTTGGTACTGGAAAAACAGAATTGTTTGAGTCGGGAGAGCAGATGCGAGATATTAGCAGAAATGGCAAACCCGCACTTCGGCGCAATATTCCTGAAGGTGATACGTTTGCTCTCTATAGAGTAGACAGCTTAGTTGACCGTGACAAATCTCAAGAGCAACAATACTATACGCAATTTGCTATTCGTGATGAATTTATTCAATTTTATGCGGCTGAATATGGTGAAAAACTGGAAAAAAACCGTGATAAGGACAAACTGGATAAATTAATGAGTCAGTATCTGTTTTGGGTTGAGTTTGATATAGAGCGTAATATGCAATGCTTTATGTATACAAATCAAGATGGTAATGATGATGAACGTTTCATTAATCAAACCGCCACTCTAGTGACAAAGCAACTAGAAGAGGCTAAAAAATGTTTAGTTAAATCTGATGACAACAAAGAATGGACGTTCAAGCCTAATATTAAATTGTATTGTCCTGTGGGTGTCGGTGGTAAGTTTGAAGAAATTATTTTACGTCAAGTGTCACCCACTGAAGTTTCTGGTGAAGTGATTTTTAGACAAATGATTGAAGGAACGGGCGGTGATACTTATTTTCATATCACGCAAGACCAAGATTCTAAAGCAACTTGGAAGGTGAATTTACAAGAATATAAGATTAAAAACAAGCGCACCTTTTTAGAGCCTAAGCTGCGTATTCGTTTATCTTTGAAACAAGACAAACTGGATTTGACATATTCAGTGTATGATCCTGATTTAACAGGTGAAAATGTTCATGAAATTAAGATGAGTCACGACAGTCGTAAAGCCCTTCCTCCATTTAATCCTTATCGTGGAGAGGAATAACTTTTGTAAAAGCTTTGGATTGTTATTATCTAGCATTCAAAGCTTTAATAGATTTTTTATTTAGAAGGACGCAACAATGGCTACAACACCTGATTTTGAACAAATTTTGCCACTTATAGAGCAGTTAAAACAGCATTTAGTACAAAAATCACAACAGAATGAACTAGAATTAAAAATAATTATTGCGTTGGAAGAAATTAAGTATATTTTGGATGCAGAAGCCAAAAAATCCCAGCCGCTTCACCCCGCTTTAAAACAGATTCAAAATATTATAGACGATGCTTTTAATATATCTGAAAATGTGGCAGATTCTTCTATTAATACTACATTTGCTCAGAATAAACCTGTTGAACCTCAAGCAAAGCCTGAGAATAAAATTTCAAATTCGCCAGTTCCATCTAAAGCTTTACCTAAAACAGAAAAAACAGTTAAATCTAAAATAGATATTTCTGAACAACCTGATAATCTAAGAACCTATTGTTGGGATTTAGCACTTTGTACTCGTTCAAGTCATCTCAATGATATTCAACGTAAAACATCTCCTACTTCCGAACCACAAACAGGTGATATTGTTCTACATGGTGCAGCAGACATTAATTCACCAGCATATTGGATTGCGCCAATTAATGCTATTCCAGAATTGACTTTGCTAACAAAATCATTAAATTTCATTAATCCAAATGGAAATATTTGGCTAGATTTTACAGATATTAATGAGCCAGCATCGTACCATAAAGAGTTGCCAATTCCTGTTTGGCTTCAAGATGCAGAGAGAACAGAATTAGTATTATTATGGCAGCGTTGGATAGATTTACTATATTGGACTGTGATAGCACCTGATTATGAAGTATTCGTTGCGGAGAAAAAACCCCAAACTTTAGTTCATAATAGAGAAAATATTTTAAACTCACTTTTAACAATTCATCGTGATTTTTTTAAGGGACTCGATAATCCAGAACAATACTATAAATCTTTAGGACATAATTTACACAAATTGTATTCAGTATTTCATCAGTTTTTATGCGCAAAAGATATGCGTTTTAATAACAATGAAAAAAATCCGTTCACATATTTGCGTCGTTGTGCAGATAACAATATTAGCTTATGGCAAAAACATTTGTCTATCCGCGAAGAACATGTTGCTGGTGCATTGAATCTTAAAAGTAGAGACAGTCAAGAATTTTTAGCCAATGTGACAACATCTACTGATAGTATGAATAACATTCATTTATCTCCAACGCATCCATTTAGTCAGATAATAAAAGCCGAGAAAAATCAAGTGCTTTACTGGACTAAACCGTATTGGTATCAAAATGAGCTTGGAGCAACACACCATTATTTTGAGTTAAAAGGTGCTGTTTTATATTGTTATGAATAAATCATGAGTTTGTTATTGGAGTTTCTTAAACTATGTCATTTGAATATTCTACTTTATTTATAACGAGTCTTATTATATTTACGATAGCCGCCTTGTTTGATTTATGGCGTGTGGGTTGGTTTTATCGGCAAGAACAAAAAAGCCTAGATAACTTAGTAGAAATATTAAGAAAAAAACAGACTGAAAAACAGACTAATAATATTTCAACTAAAATAACTCATCTTACTCAACAAGGAAAGAAAAATTCTAACAGTTTAGTTGATAAACAAATCAAGTTTGTACTTCAATTGTACGAAACTAAAAAATTAGGATATATACGAGACATTAGGCAATTAGCTACAAATAAAAAATTAAAAAAAGTAATCATTAATGAAATTATTTCATTCACACAATCCCAAGATTATCTTGCTCAATTTATTATTGTTGTATTGTTTCTTATTAGTATTGTGAATGCGATATTATCAACAGTTGGTTATGAATTAATTAGTAATTTAATTGCCATCAATCAAGAAGATAATATTCAAATAATTAATAACTTGAAAAATTTATCTATTATTATTAGTCTTATAGGAGCGATTTGCACAGGGTTTTTACTATTCGTGAGACTTGCATTTGTTCAACCACTGAAAAAACATTTTATTGTTCATTTAGATTGGGTTACGATGTTCTATTTAGTGCCTATTTTTGAGCAATCCGAGCAACAAATTCAAGAAAGAAAACAATTAAGGGCTTTTCATCAAAAGTTTAGCCAAAATTTTGAAGGGTCTTTGAAAAGTAGTCTTGATGATCTACAACAGCAACTTATAAAATACAATGATGAACTCGCTAAACAACATAACCTTCCTGAAATGCAAAATACATTTAAAGAATTTACAAAAGATTTTGATGATTTTGCAATGGTTTTAAAACAAACAAAAGAATTTATTGATCAATTAAATAATACCGATAATTATAGTAAAACTAATAAGTTAATAGCCGACATGGATCAACATTTACATGAACAAGATGTACAATTTCGATCTCGATTTCATATAATATTTTTCTTACTTTCCCTACTTTTCTTACTTAGCATTTTTTTATTGTTGAAATAATTAAGTTTCCAAACGAAATTTTTAGATTACTTTCAATATCGTTTTACAGATTTAGATTTTCCATTCTACAATTTTAAAAAAATGTCAAAAAAGAGCCATGCCACAGAAAGTATGACTCTTATCTA
>JAYQWJ020000297.1:0-8406 GCA_035829175.2 Candidatus Albibeggiatoa psychrophila | reverse complement strand
TTTTTTTAAGTTATATGCGGAATGTCGGATATATAATTATTTTAACTCTAAAAACCTACTTGTAAGCAGTTGATTTTAAAGCTTGCAATATCTCTAATTACTAAAACGGCTAGTTAAATCAACAACCCGTGAAACTTCATCTAAACTAGTTCGTCCTTCTAAAACCCGTCGAACGCCATCTTGAGCAAGTGTTTTAAAGCCTGTTTTTTTAGCATGTTGTCGAATATCAAAAGTGGTTGTTTTATGTGCAATTAAATCCTGAAGCGGCTCATCAACCCGTAGAATTTCCATTAATGCCAAACGCCCTTTATAACCCCGATTATGACAAATATCACAGCCTTGAGCATGATAAATCGATAATGCTTGTTGGGTATCATAATCAAGTAAGGTTTTATGTAATTCTGTTGGTTGATATTCTTGTTTACACGGCTGACACAAAATGCGGATTAAACGTTGTCCAATAATACCAATAATATTTTCCGCCATAATATCAGGATAAATCCCAATATCAGATAGGCGTGGAATTGCCCCAATTGCGGTATTTGTATGCAAGGTAGAATATACTTGATGACCTGTCATTGCGGCACGAAATGCCATTTCTGCGGTATCTTCATCACGAATTTCGCCAACCAGAATAATATCAGGGTCTTGTCGCATCATAGAACGAACCCCCGTAGCAAAATCTAACTTAACCCCTTCATTTACTGCGGTTTGACGCACTTGACCTAATACATATTCTACGGGGTCTTCCAAGGTCATAATGTTGACCAACTCCGTATTTAAATGATTCAAAATGGAATAAAGTGTGGTGGTTTTACCTGAGCCTGTTGGACCTGTAATTAAAATCATCCCTTCAGGACGCGCAATCATCAGTTGCAAGGTTTGTAAATTCTCATCCGTCAGACCCAAATTATCTAATGCCATAATGCCGCGTTGACTGTCTAAAATCCGCAATACAATATTTTCGCCATATACCGTAGGTTGCACCGATACCCGAAAATCAATATGTCGCCCCGATAAGGTTAAAGTCATACGACCATCTTGTGGAATCCGTGTTTCAGCAATATTTAACCCCGTCATCACTTTCAGACGCACTGCAATTGCCGACCAATAATTTTTATGAAAACTGCGGATTTGTTGCAAAACGCCATCAATCCGATACCGAATCCGTAAAAAACCTTTTTCTGGTTCAAAATGCACATCTGACGCATTACGCTTTACCGCATCAGCAAGCAAAGCATCCACTAAACGCACCAAAGGTTGACTGTATTCATCGGTGGTGGCTAAGCTTTGATAGTCCACTTCACCTGTTTCAATCTCGTGCAAAATCCCATCAAGCGACAAATTAAAACCATAAAGATTATCAATTGCATCAACGATTTCAGCTTCACTGGCTAAAACAGGTTCAACACTAATACTACCGCCCAAACTTGCAACCAATTGGTCAATCGCCAAGACATTAAAAATATCCGCCATTGCCACAATCAGGGTATTGGTTTCTTTATTAAAACTAATCGGCAGCAAATTATGACGGCGAGCCATTGTTTTCGGCACTAATTGCATCGCATCAGAATCAACAACCAGCTTGCTTAAATCAACCGTGCCTTGACCCAAAGATTGACTTAAAACATCCCGTAGTACCGCTTCAGAAATAAAGCCAAGTTTAACTAAGATTCGACCGAGTTGTTCATGGGTTTTCTTTTGTTCTGTCAGGGCGATATTAAGTTGATCTTCGCTGATGATATGCGCATCGAGCAACATTTCACCAATCCGACGGCGACCTTGAGTAACCTCAGAACTCATTTTTTATTCCCTATTTATGGCTCTTCATTATTGCTGATTGAAAGTCTATGCAACAATGTATTTTTCGATTCAATTGATCTGAAATTTGAAAATCGCTTTGTGTTTATTATGCCATTTTAGATTGAAAAAGCCTTGAAACAGGTTAGATTAATATTAAAAATTGTTTAAAAATCCATAGAAATCAAAATAATTATTTTAAATATAAAGGAGTTATACTGTTATTGGTTTTGGGTATTTATTTGAAGCATAGAGTAAAATAGCTAAGGACATAGCGGATGTGGATAGCATCAAAATAAAAACAGGTTCTAAGTCGCCTGTGTGAAATCTACTGGCGAGAAATCCAACAAATGAGGCGAGAATAAAGCTTGTTACTCCGTAAATACTATTTGCCGTTGCACTCATTTTAGCAAAATCTTCTAATATTAAGCTCATCGCGTTACCAAATATCAATCCCAAAACCCCGATATACATCATCATAAGAACGACAACGCTAGTTAATACATGGACAGACGAAAATGCAAATAACATCACTGCGGCAATTAATTGAATTAAAACACCTCGGATTAATATGTAAGAGGCGGAATGGTATCGGAGTAGATAAAGATTTAATCTGCTAAATGAGACTAACGTGAATACATTTAATCCAAAAAGCACAGTAAATGTCGTTGCATCAACCTTGAAATATTCCATATAAATAAATGAGGCTTTTGTAATATATGTGAACAATCCAGAAACAGCAAATCCGCCCGCTAAGATAAGAAGTCTGGCTTTGGGATTCAGAAAAACAACTTTGTAATTTGAAAAGAAGGGGCTGTCTTTTATTTTTGGAGAAGTTTCAGGCAATTTATTCATAAAATACAAAATACAAAATGCGTAAACAGATAAAAAGACGAATATATATTTCCAACCTAAGGTATTCAATATCAGCGTACCTATGGCGGGTGCAATCATCGGCGCTATCATCATTATCATCGAAATAGTAGAAAAGATTTTAGCACCTTCATTCCCATGATAAATATCTCTGACAATAGAATTTGTGTTAATAACCGCTAATCCGCCACCAATTGCTTGAATAAAGCGAAATATCAAAAATTGCTCTATGCTTGTTGCTAAACTTATCATCAATGAAAATATAATATAGATGCCCAATCCAATGTAAATAAAGTATTTTCTACCGTATCTATCTGATAATGGCCCACCAAAAAGCTGTCCAATGGAATAACCTAAAAGAAAAATACTCAGCGTGATTTCTATGTTATCAATGCTGGTATGAAAATGCTGTGCTATCTGCGTAAATGAGGGTAAATACATGTCGATAGCTAAAGGCGTAATTGATGTTAGTAAAGCCAAAATAACAACAAAGCCTTTGGGTAAATTAAATTCTTTCTGACTTTCCAAGTCTATTCCTCTATAAACTAAAATAATGGCTTATTTGGTAATGGTAACAAACCATAGTACAGGAGTGCGAAATTCGTTTTGCCAATGACCATTTTAAGATAAATAGGAAAAGTATTTTTATACGAAGTATTGTTACATCAAACTGTTGATTTTTTGGAATCGATAATTGAGATAGTGCAAATACAAATCTTTGATTTAGAACGATATATTTTTTATATTTATGTGATTCTAAAGGAAAGTCAATAAGTTTGCTAAAAACAGCTCATTAGTACAAATTGTGCTTGCTCAAAATAAGCTCTTTTAACATTTATCAACTAACCACAAAAACCATCACGTTCAGTTTTAGCCCGAGTGAAAACTTGCATAATTGTGTCACTGTCTTTTTGTTCTATCGCATCGGTCAATATTTGTAAATCTTTGTTAAATTGAGACAAAACATCAAGCACTGCGGTTTGGTTTGCAAGACAGATGTCATGCCACATTTGAGGATTACTAGACGCAATACGCGTAAAATCACGAAAGCCTCCTGCGGCATTTTCAAAAATGGCAACGCGCTCATTCATTGCAGCCAAAGTATCCACCAAACTATAAGCTAAAACATGCGGGACATGGCTGGTTGCGGCTAACACTTGGTCATGGTTTTTAATATCCATATCAACCACATTTGCACCTGCTAATTGCCACATTTGTTTTACTTTTTCATGGGCTTGAGGATTTGTATCCGCAGTCGGAGTTAAAATAACCCGCCGATTATCATAAAGTTCTGCAAAAGCTGCCGTCGCGCCACTTTTTTCTGTACCCGCAATCGGATGTCCTGCAACAAAATTGGCATATTTATCACCTAAATGCTGTTGTGCATCGGATACCACACAGGCTTTAGCACTCCCCGCGTCGGTAATAATCGCATTTTCAGATAAATGAGGTTGAATTGTTTCAAACACTTGCGCCATCATACTTAAAGGTACGGCAACCATCACCATATCCGCATTGTGTACTGATTCTGCTAAATTAGTGCTATATTGGTCAATAATGTTTAATTCTATCGCTTTTTCTAAGTTTTCTATACTGCGTCCACAGCCTATAATTTCACCACAAGCTTGTTTACGTCTAAGCGCAAGAGCAAGTGAGCCGCCAATCAGTCCGACACCAATAATTGTTAAACGTTGAATTAACATAAGCGTATTTATCCACCTTTTTTCTAATGCTCGAAATGGGATAATTTATCCTCAGCAAACTTCTAAAAACTCATTGCACTATATTGACAATTAAATGGGTTTGAAGCAAGTCTGTATTTTAGGATTTATTTAGTTTTCGCAGGATTATTTGTTATATTTTGTTGTTTTATCAGTCATTATTGAGCACAATTAAGTGTATTTACAGTGGCTTATTGTCATTTTTTGCTGATATTAATCCACGCATAAACCGCTTGATGTAGCTTGCGCAATTGCACACTGTCGATTTCTGTTTCAGGTGGCATATAAGGCAGCTTAATTAAAATTTGTCCTTGTTGTTGCCAATTAAATTGTTTTGGATCATGCTGTTGCAACCAATTTAACCACGTATCACCACTTAAGCTGGCACAAGCTTCACGCCCATATTGTTGCATAGCAATCCAGCGTAATAAGCTAGCAATTCGATGGGCTTGTTCATGAGATGTTAACGTTGGTTTATTAAGTGCCTGCCACTCTAATTTTGCAGTTTTACGCCATAAATTGATTTTTTTGTGTTTATGAAGAGAAAACCATAATATAACTATCAGTGAAATAATGAACAAACCGCCTAAAATCACTAACCACCAACCTAATGGCAATGGATACCAAGACACAGCGTCTAAACCATGAATATCACGTAATTCTGGATTCATCGGTGAGCAATCTCCTGTCGCATTCGTTGGCGCAAACCTGTTAACAAACTGTCATGGGCTTTTTCATCAGTCGCAATTGAAATTAAATCAACATTTAGCTGATGCGCGAGTTGTTCTAAATTTTGCTGTCTAAGTTGCCAAGCTTGTTGATAACGTTGCAAACCTTGTTTTAAATCAGTATTAACGCTAAGATTTTGATTATTCATGCTATTAAAATTAACTTGACCAATCGCAGGCAAATGATAATCGGCTTGATCTACAATATGAATCAGCACCACTTCATGTTGTTGATGGATTTGAGTTAGGGCTTTTTTAAGTTTATCTGCGGCAATTTGATGTAAATCGGCGATGATAAAAATCAATGCACCTGTCGGGGTACTGCGGCTTAACATGCCAAGTGCTTGGGCTAAATCTACAATTTCATCACTGATTTGTGGTTTTTTAGTAAATTGACGTAATAAACGCCCAAATTCACGTTGAGAGCGTTGCGGTCTAAAAAACAGAGCTTTGGGTTGTCCGAACAATAAACCGCCGACTTTATCGCCATGACCGTTAGCACTCCAACCCAGAAGAGCCGCAGTATAGCTTGCTTGAATCGATTTAAATGTGCCGCGCGTACCAAACTGCATGTGCGGACTGGTATCGGTGCATAATACAACATGGCGTTCACGTTCTTCACGATACACTTTTAAATAGGGTTTGCGCATCCGAGCCGTCACCCGCCAGTCAATGTTACGAATTTCATCGCCGTAACGATATTCACGGACTTCGTCAAAATCCATACCTTGACCACGAAACACAGAAGCATATAAGCCGCTCAATGGTGTTTGTACTCGTTGCCCTGTATGTAAGCCAATTTGTTGTGCTTGATGACGTAAGGCAAGTAAATCATCTAATTGTGGAATCAGCATAAGCAATCAAATTCAAGTGAATCACCTGTGCATAAATGGGGTATTTTGCTTTTATCTCAATATTGGATTGTTAAATTGAGCCAGAATTAATGATTTTTGAAAAATTTCTGCAACCAAAGAATGTTTATCTAAACAGCTTGTTTTCATCTTATTTTTAAGTTTTGAAAAGCAATCGTTTATTTTGATAGATTAGTTGATTTTGTATCACTTAATCATCTTATTTTAAACAAGAAAATACCTTGCAGCTCTGGCGCGGATTACAAAATTATAATGATTTAAACACGGGACTAAAACTCAAAGAAAAATCTAAAATTGAAAAATCAATTGCGTTAAAGGATATAATGCCAAAACTTTAGTATTTTATTTAAAGTTAGACGTTTTTACGACTCTTAGAAAGATCGACTTATCCAATCTATGCAAAAATCCCATTTATATCTACGTTTATTAAACAAAGTTTCGCCTTATTGGCCCGTGTTTGCACTCGCTATCATCGCCATGGTCATCTCCGCGATTACAGAAGCAGCATTGCCTGCACAATTAAAGCCTTTGCTCGATGGTGGTTTTGTTGGAAAAAATCCCGATATTATTCAAATCATGCCTATGATTCTAATGGGTTTATTTCTGCTCAAAGGCGTTGCCACTTTTGCGAGTACAATGGCAATGACATGGGTTGCAAGTCGCGTGGTAATGGATTTGCGCACCGATATGTTTAACAAATTATTAGTATTGCCGACCAAAGATTTTGATAACGCCTCATCGGGCACATTAATGTCCAAAGTCACTTACGATGTTAGCCGTGTGATGTCTGCCTCAACTGAGGTGCTAGTGGTTTTGGTGCGGGACAGCATTACGGTTATTGGGCTGCTATTTTGGATGTTTTATTTAGATTGGGCATTGTCTTCGATTATTTTCACGGTCGTGCCTGTTATTGTGTTGGTGATGCGGTTTGTGAGTAAAAGATTGCGCGGCATCAATACCACATTGCAAGACAGCATGGGGCAATTGACACATATTTTAGAAGAAACCATCAGCGGACATAAATTAGTTAAAGTGTTTGGTGGGCAGAAATATGAGAGTCAACGTTTTCATAATATTAACAATCGAGTACGCCAATTTGAAGTCAAAAATCAGATTATATCGGGTTTAAGTATTTTCGTGGTTCAAATGTTGACCGCAGGCGTTTTAGGCGTGATTATTTTTATTGCGGCTCGTCAAGCAGCAAGTGATGAAATTACAGTCGGTGGTTTTGTATCATTGTTCACCGCGATGGGCATGTTATTCGCGCCGATTAAGCGTTTAACTAAAATCAATGACCAATTGCAACAAGGTTTAGCTGCTGCCCAAAGTATTTTTAATTTATTAGATCAAGTGGAAGAGCAGGATTTAGGCAAGCAAGTCGTGCAAGGTTTAAATGGAAAAATTCAATTTAATAACATTACTTTGCAATATGATGAAGCGGATAAATTGGCGTTAAAACAGATTGATTTAACTATTCAAGCAGGTGAAACCATTGCCTTAGTCGGTGCGTCAGGCAGTGGAAAAACCAGTTTAGCCAATATTATTCCGCGTTTTTACAATGCAAGCCAAGGGCAAATTCTGATTGATGGAATCGATATTCACGACATGCCGCTGATGGCGTTACGTGCCAATATTGCATTGGTCAGTCAAGAAGTGGTGTTATTCAATGATACGATTGCGGCAAATATTGCTTATGGATGTGATGAAGTGTCGCAGCAGGAAATTGTACAAGCCGCTCAATCCGCGTATGCAGAAGGTTTTATTCAGCAAACCAGTGACGGATTTGATACGTTAATCGGTGAACGTGGGGTGAAATTATCAGGCGGTCAGCGTCAACGTTTAGCCATTGCCCGCGCATTTTTAAAAGATGCCCCCATTTTGATTTTTGATGAAGCCACTTCAGCCTTAGATACGCATTCAGAACAGCAAGTACAAGCTTCTTTAAATAAGTTAAAACAAGGACGTACAACGATTATGATTGCGCATCGTTTATCAACAATTGCCAATGCTGACCGTATTATTGTCTTAAATCAAGGTGAAATTGCAGAAATTGGCACACATCATAGTTTATTAGCTGAACAAGGTATTTATGCTAATTTATATCAACAGCAAGTTTCTTGAATAAGTGTCTATAATGCAGGAGTGCAAAACCAGTTTTGCCAGTGACCATTTTAATATGCAGAAATAAATAATTATAAAAAATATCCAAACGATTGAAAAATAGCAGCCCAATGAACTTTAAAGACTTTTAAGAAGATTAACGATTTAAAATTCAGGACTGCCGCTTTTAATCAAAATACTAAGCTTATTTCAATGTATCTTGTAAACGTTTCATGGCTTTTTCTAAGTTTTCCATGCTGGTTGCGAATGAAATCCGACCATAACCCTCTGAACCAAATGCAGAACCCGGTA
>JAYQWJ020000296.1:0-6398 GCA_035829175.2 Candidatus Albibeggiatoa psychrophila | reverse complement strand
TGATGCAATTAAAGAAGCTACTCGTGACGGCGCACCGCCGATTGAATTAATTGATGGTGATTTGCTTTGTGAGAAACTAAAAGAATCAAAGTTGGGTGTTGAGACTCAAATCGTTGAACAAGTTGATATTAAAAAAGAATGGTTTAGCAAACTATAAAATAGACAGATGTTCATTAAATTTGGCGCGTCCTATAAAAAATAGTGTCAGATTCGCCAAACAACTGATTTTTATAGAACGTACAAAAAACTACTTTTCAGGTGAAATCGCTTGGAATAACGCAGAATAATCCTGTTCAGCAAAACCCATATTAACCGCCTGCTGTAAAATATCTCTGACACCTTCGGTTGCAGCACTGTTTAAACCCAATTGCTGTGTTTCATCAAGAAATAAATTAATGTCTTTTAACATGTGTGAAGTGGGGAAATTGGGATTATCAAATTGTCGGTGCAACATATTATTAAGTTTTTTGTCATAAGTCGGCGCATATAAAGCACTGTCTCGCAAAATGCTCATGAACTGTTCAACATCCAAACCATTTGCTTTGACCACCGCCAAACTTAAACCAAACGTTGTTGCCAATGAGGCAATAAAATGATTGAATGCCAGTTTGATAGTTGATGCGCTACCGACTTCGCCCAGATAATGCACTTGAGGCCCGAGCTGAGTTAATAATGGTTGCCATTGTTCAAATTGGGATTTGCTGCCACCAACGATTGAAATCAATTGACCTGCATTGACGTTGGGAATGCTGCCTAACACGGGGGCTTCTAAATAATCTATTTCTGATTGAGCCAGCGTTTGGGCTAATTCACGACTTTGCTGCGGGGCAATTGTACCCATTTGAATAATGGTTTTACCTTTTAGAGCAACTTTTACATTGTCTTGCAATACTGACTGAATCGCTTTCGCATCGGTGAGCATTAAGATAATAACTTCTGCTTGTTCAATCGCTTGCAATGCCGTTTGCGTGGTTTTAATACCCATTTCTTGCAATGGCTTTAATTTATTTTGGCTGCGATTCCATGCGGTAATATCTACGCTTTGTACATGAAAACGTTTCACCATGGCTGCACCGAGCAAGCCCGTGCCTAGTAATGCAACTTTCATTCAGCATCCTTTTTGATTGATATAGACGACTTGTAAAGTGATTGTGCCATTATTTACCATTTACAGCTAGCCATAATGATTGATAAAAGTCTGTTCCATAAGTTAATTTTATCAAAATGATTATCTTTTTTAGCATACTGAATAAGTCAACAATTCGCTATAATCAGGATTCTAAAAATAACAAACTCACTTAAGGAGTATTTGGATGGCTGAACTTAAAGCATTGATTTTTGACGTAGATGGTACGTTGGCTGAAACCGAACGTGATGCACATCGAGTTGCATTTAACGCAACATTTAAGCAATTTGGTTTGGATTGGTATTGGTCTGAAGATTTGTATGGCGAGCTGCTTAAAGTGACAGGTGGCAAAGAACGAATTCGTTTTTATATTGATGATTTTGGCGCGACTGTGCCTGAAGTTGATGATTTAGATGGATTTATTGCTGAGTTGCATAAGGATAAGACGGCGCGTTATTATGATATTATGGTCAATGAGGATGTGCCTTTGCGACCGGGGATTGCTCGTTTATTTAAAGAAGCCAGAGAAGCAGGTTTAATTCTTGCCATTTCAACGACCACCAGCCCGAAAAATATCGATGCTTTATTAACTTATAACTTAGACCCTGATGCAATGAGTTGGTTTAAAGTGGTTGCGGCTGGGGATATGGTGAAGCAGAAAAAGCCTGCGCCTGATGTGTATCAATTGGCGTTGGATGGATTGCAATTACCTGCAAATGAGTGCATTGTTTTTGAGGATTCTATTAATGGTTTGAAATCAGCGAAAGGGGTGAATTTGCCCACGGTGATTACGGTCAGCGGTTATACTAATCATGAAGATTTTACAGGTGCAGAGTTGGTGCTTAGTCATTTAGGAGAGCCAGATGCGCCAATGGAAGTGATTTCTGGTGATGTGGGTGATGCGAGTTATATTACGGTTGATGTTTTGAGAAAATTAGCCGCTCAGTGGTAAGGCTTTAATTTATAAAGATTTCATCTCAAGTCTTGGAATCTCACTAGGCTTGGGGTGACGGAATCGATAATTGATAAAAAGTGTTTTTTAACATCTTATCCATGGTTTAAATGAACTTCGTATTAAAATCTTATCTCTCTTTGGCGACTCTGTTACTTCTTTATATCCGCTCAATCAATAATATATTTTTTTGATGCCGATGCTGCTCAATGTGAGTTATTGCAGGAAATAACTCTATCACAAATTCAACTACTGTTTTACCCAGTTCTTGCTCAAGAAAACCGCAACATCTTATTAAATGATTCTATAAGAGAATAGCGACGTTATTATAGTTTCAATCCAGCCATATTGAATGATTGTGCTCATTTATTCCGTGCATTCAATGGGTACTCATGGCAAAATGGCTTGAATTGTCAGTAGCGAACACACAAGCATGAAAAATCAGTCAAAGCTATCATTATTTATACTAATTTAACTTATCAACGATGCGCTTTACCTTTTATTGCTAAAATAACATCACTTCCAGAATCAGACATTATGACTTTAAAAACAGAAATAGATAAAACGAAACATTAAAAAATAACAAAAATACTCATGAATAGATTCATACTCAACAACTCAATTTTCAGTGCACAAACAAGCAAATGATAAATTTTAATTTCGGTTTCAATAAGGAGAATGGAATGACTGATAAAAACCTTTCTCCACAAAAGCATCTATTTGATGTAGTTGACTTTTATAATATGTCAGATTTTAAGTCACTTGAAAACAAACGTATTGAATTACTAGAAGGAGAAGTGATTGATATGGGGCAAGTTGGAAAAAAACATGCTTATTGTGTGGATTTATTGTCACAACAACTTACGCGTGCGCTGACTGAAACAACTCACATCGTGCGGGTGCAAAACCCGATTCGTCTCAGTAAATACTCTGAGCCACAGCCCGATATCGCAATTTTAAAACGTAGCGAAAAATTCTGGCAATCGCACCCTGAACCTCAAGATGTGTTGCTTGTGATTGAAATTGCAGATCATTCACTTAAATATGACAAAACAATTAAAATTCCGGTTTATGCACGTTATGGTATTTGTGAAGTGTGGATTGTGGATTTAGAAAACAAGCGCGTTGAATGCTATACCTCACCTCATTCGCAAATGTATGCGTTTCAAAAATACGTTAATAAAGGTGAAGAAGTTTCGCCTTCAAGATTACCCGAAGTGTCTCTTGCCGTTAATAAATTTATCGGAAAATAGTATTTTAACCCTTTATAACTGATAGATTAAAAATGTTATTATTGCTTGATTTATTCAAAAAAGAATCGGAATTACCAAAAGCACCCATTATCATGACAGGTGTGGCTTCAGGTATTGCCAGTAGTGTTATTTTGGCAGCGGTAAACCAAGCAGCTCAAGGCATTGCTGACTACGAAGATATTACACGACCTTTTTTTACCTTTATGATTGCGTTAACTTTATTTATTTACACTCGCAAACATTCATTGGCACAAGCAATATTAGTTGTAGAAGAATCAATTAGAAAAGTGCGGTTACGGGTGGTTAATAAAATCCTCCATTCAGAACTAAAATTTATTGAAGGTATGGGCAAAGGTGATATTTACAGCCACCTCACTCAGGATGCGAATTTAGTTTCTCAATCAGGTTTAACCCTTGTTTCTAGTTTGCAGGCATTTGTTGTACTGTTTTTCTGTTTACTTTATATCGTCACCTTATCACCACTTGGTTTTGTGATTATTCTGGCAGGTTTGATTCTGGGTGGTATTTTGTATTTTCAGCATTTTAATAATGTTTCTGCCGAAATCATAACCAGTATTGAAAAAGAAACCGCCTTTTTTGAACAACTTAATCATATTTTAGATGGCTTTAAAGAAACGCGGCTGAATCAAGAAAAAAGCAGTGCCGTATTTAGACAACTTGAAAAAATTGCCCACGAAACCGAGCAAATAAAAGTCAATACAGGTATTAAATTTGTCACTAATATCATGTTTTCACGAGTGTTTGGATACATTATGCTAGGTGCAATTGTGTTTATTATTCCGCTATTGAATCCAGAACACCATACCGTTGTGATTACCGTAACCGCAACCATGTTATTTCTTATGGCCCCGATTGAAACCATTGCCAGTGCTATACCTGTTATTGCGCGTGCGAATGTTGCGGTGACAAATATCATCATTCTAGAGAAAATGTTAGATAATATTAATATTGCTAATGAATATACCTCTGTTTTACAAGAGAAAAAAGATAAATTTTTACAATTCAAAACACTACGTTTACAAAATGTTCAATATCAATATGCGGATATATTTGGGCAGACCTTATTTCAATTAGGCTCGTTGGATTTGACGATTCAACGCAATGAAATTATTTATATTATTGGTGGAAATGGCAGCGGAAAATCAACTTTACTTAAAGTATTGGCAGGTTTATATCATCAGCAATTGGGGACAATTCAAGTCGATAATGACATGATTAATAAAGTGAATTATGCCGCTTATCATGAATTATTTTCAGCGGTTTTTGCAGACTTTCATTTATTTGATCGTCTGTATGGTATTGAAGACATTGATGAAGATTTTTTAAATGAACTATTAAAATTGATGGGCTTGCAACATAAAACCCAATATATTGATGGTCAATTTACCCATCTTGAATTATCTGCTGGGCAGCGACGGCGTTTAGCTTTTATTGTGGCAATGATTGATGATAAACCCATTTATTTATTTGATGAATTGACCGCCGACCAAGACCCTGTATTCAAAGATTATTTTTATAAGGTATTAATACCGAATTTGCGTAAAGAAGGTAAAACTGTGATTTTAACAACCCATGATGAAAAGTATTTAGACACAGCAGATCGTGTATTAAAAATGGAAGATGGGCAGTTGAGAGAAATCCAAATAAACACTTAGAATGAGTGAGTTTGCTGTAAGCAGTTACATAAAACGCGATATTTCAGGACTGCAAATCGTTCAAGAACTGGCAGTCCTAATTCCCTTATATTTTACAAATCAAGCATTTGCTGCTTTATGGGTAAACCAAAATGATAAATTCTTATCTAAAAAATCTGTAGCCGCCATATATTGAGAACCATCGCAGGAAAATGTTAAACCAACCATCCCATTCACTAAATTAAGCGAACCTGAGCGCAAATAAACTTTGTCATCAGCCAAACGTAATGTGCGAAAACGTTCTAACACTTGCTTAACATCTTTTTCAGTTAGTACCGCTCGGTCGGAATAATCAGAACGCGGATATTTCAAATACATTTCAGGGTTTAACATTTGTTCTGCGCTGTATAAATGGTACTGATATGGGTCGTCTAAATGCCATAACATTGTTTGTCCACTGGAATAATGCAAAGTGCAGTGGAAAATACCATGCTCAGTAACTAAGCGATTCAATGTTGCCAACACATCATCTAAACGTTCGTCTAATAAGCTGCTAACACGCGGAGAAGTTTGTTTTTGGGCTTTAATTTCAGATTTATGTTGTTCTTGCCAGAAGCGGAGAGGAGGATTTTTTTCGGAGGAAACAGACAGTGGTAAACGTCGAATGTCAAAATCGGCCACCACAAAGCCTAAAAATTGCTGCTCATCAATCACAGGTTGCACCGCACTAATACAAGGATTGCCTGTTGTATGGCTAATATACACCGAAGATAACATAAAATGGCGTTTAGGATATAAGCTTACAGAATAAGGACGGCGCGATAAATCTTGACCACGTACATCACCATCAATACCTTTCTGACCAATATTAGCACTTATTTGTTTTCCATATTTATCAACAACATAAACCAAATGAGAATGCGGAATCGTTGCGAACTGTTCAAATAACAATTGGTCTAACTTATCCAGATTTGACCAGACTGGGATAGATTGTTTTGCTAGACTGGTCATTGGTGGCTCAAATAAGGCTGATAATACCTTACGCTGTTCCCCAATTGTTTGTTTAATCCACATACTGAAAGCCTCCCTTTAACATGAAGTATTTCCAATTGTTAGAATTCTCCTAGCTCACTGTTTGAGAGCATTGCCAAAAACCAAAGCTTCTTGATTCAGAAACCATAGCCAATAGGATTCCTAAGAAAATAAATAGGAATGAGAAAACAATAAACTGGTTTGTTGCTACTTCACGCGTAAGATTTTTAAACGGTTAAGTAACTAAGCTTTTAGTGCGCTACAAGAGCATAACGCGCCAATATTCACAGTGATAAATGTCACGCAATCTTATTATGAAACATTTCCCCTAGAATCAATATAAGGCGTTTAATTTCTGACACAATCACTGTTATTTTTGT
>JAYQWJ020000295.1:0-3845 GCA_035829175.2 Candidatus Albibeggiatoa psychrophila | reverse complement strand
ACTACCACGCATGATATTCAACCGATACAGTTCAGCGATATATGGGCAATACCAAACACCATTGTCTAAATCTGTAAAGTTGCTAGGACATTTTTTAAGTGCTTGATTAAACCAAGAGAATATAGATTGAAATTCAAAAGATTTAGTTGCGACTTTTGCTGCTTCTGCACGAGTTAAGCTATCATTAGGACGGAAACGTTTATCAGAGCCACCATCATTAACGATTTGTGCATCCTTGGCATATTGGATATAGCCAGAAGCCCAATGCTCACTCGTGACATCAGAAAAATCCGTACTTTGTTCAGGGAAGATTTTAGCTGCATCTAACAAGCCTGCAAGCTGTTTCGCCAACACAGAAATCTTAATAAACTCAGAACGTTTAATCTCTTTACCTTGTAAGAACTGACCATCAATACCGTTCATAATATCCAGTTTCCACAATTGAATTGCCGCCTTAGCAAACCATGCATCAGATGGAACATCGGTGAAGGGGTAGTAAGTATTCAATACTTCTGTGCCTTGTTTATCAAACACGACAATATTTAGTGGCTTAGTCACTTCATTTTGATTGATACCGATATTGAATTGAATCCCATCTTGGGTATTAACAAGGTTATTAAGAGTTTGACCTTCAACTTTAATTGAGCCCAGTTCACTGTCTTGAATACCTGTTAATAATGCTTTACCTATTTGTTTATCAAGCACTTTCATAGCAATATTTGTTGTATTATCCAAGTAGTCAATCAAGTATGGAACAGGGTTTCTGCTCGTAACACTATTAGCACCACAAGAACCAACGGTATGACTGCCAGTTCTGACTTCAAGATGGACATGCTCACCTTCTGCAAATCCTTCCATACCTTGAATGCCTAATAAATCACCCACTTTGATAGTTTGATCTACTCTGACATTAGTGGATTTTGCATGTAAATAAAGCACCGTAATATCTTTGTCTGCATCATAGATAGCAATTGTTTTGCTTACGTCTGAACCCGCGTTAACAACAGTGCCTGAAGAAACAGCATAAAAATTTCTGTCAGCTGTTTTAGCTCCTGCAACATCTTTGGTTTGAATATCTAAACCAGAATGCCCACCTTGATAGCCACAGACTGAAGATGGATATTTTTCATACACGTTATAACTATAATTAGCACCAAGATTACTATCATCTATTTTGTCAATATCAATTTGAAATAGAACAGAAGCAATACGTTGTAAGTCTGTGCCTGTAGTGGGTACGGTAACTTCTGGGTCAGTAGTTACAGGTGGTGGATTTGTGTCTTGCTCTTTAGCATCCCAACACGTTGTAGCAGATTCTTCACGAGGTTTAATTGAGTTTGTTAATTGTGTAATTAAATTCTCAACAAAAGCCACAGCTTCAAGACGATTAACAGTTTCTTCTGGTTTAAAGACACGCGCATCTCCAGAACCATAACCACTTGTAATATATTGAGAATAGCCTTTTTGCATCACTTCGTGCATCCACTGTTTATTGTCTTCAGTAGGAAAATCAGCAAAAGCAGGCTTACATTGAGGGATAATTTTACGCGCTAAAGCTTCAAATGTACGCACAGTAAACGCCAATGCTTCAACACGGGAAATAGTTCGAGTAGGATAAAATAATCCACTACCACCTCCAGCAATGATACCCAATTGTTCCGCTTTTAAAATTTCTGTTTGTAAAGCATCAGCTGGTACATCTGTAAATTGGGAAGTTGCTGCTTCAGTTAAAGTTTTACCCGCCCGTTTTTCTAAAGCACGCATCAAAATAGCAATAAAAGTATTACGTCTTTCATCTTTAAACATTTCTGAGTCTGAACGGATAATGCTTTGACCAGCATACGTTGCCATATCTTCTGTCCAGATTTCTAAAGCTTGTTGACCTACATGTAGCCATTGTCCATTTTGTTTCACTTTTGCAATTAGGTCATATTCACCAATAGGTAGATTCTTTGTAAAATTAGACACTAAGTTTGCATTTACTTGCTTCGTTGTATTTGCACCAAAGCTATACTGTCCTGTATATACCAAATCACCTTTATTATTCCCTTGGCTATCAACAATGGCTACGGTTGTATCTTCTACAGTAACGGTGCTCCCTTCATTTTGCAGGGTAAATTTCACAGCACTGCTTTCACTTTGAGTTAGTGCATGAGGAGCTATATTAAATTGGAGTAATTTGATTTGGCTTTCTTGGACATTTTTATATCTTAAGGGTGTATAAGTGTTAAGCTTACTATAAGGGTAAGAAAGCCGCTGAACCCTTGGTGGAGTAGACTCAATAAACTGAAAGCTTCCGTCTGCATTTCTTGCAACAAACAAGCGAACATGAATTCCTGCATCATTAACAATATCGCCAGCTCTAATATTGTTAAACTTTTCTTGACGAGTGCCACCTTCTACGATAGAACTTACATTCGGCAATGTACGTGTAGAATTTCTATTAATATTCCATGCCCGACTGACAAAACCAGAACAATCAATACCTACAACACAGGTACTTCCAAATCCTTGGTCTGTACTGGTATCACCCGCAAATTTCCCTGCTAATTGTTCCTTAAATTCAGAAGGCGTACTCCAACGTCCCCAGCCATAAGGCATACCTGTAAAAGTCTGGTCGATAGGATTAGGAGGCGTTTTAACTATTTTGCGGTCACAGTATGCGCCTGTGGTTGTATTTGTGCTACTAATCCTAAATACTGAATTTAAATATAACTCTGCATTTTGGATAATTTCAGCTCTGGAAATGAATCCATTTGTTTCACTTCGTGTGGAACGAGCATTAATTTCTGAAGGGTCACTAGGGATAATAACTTGTCCTTCAATATTTTGATATTGGAATAAATCTTCTGTTTCACTATTGGTTCTAATATTTCTGGAAACATATGGTTGTTCAACCCATAAAATGATATTTAAACCTTCTGGCGTTGGTAAAATTTGTATTATTTGACCATCTTTGGTAAGTCTCATATTTCTAAATGTATAAGCGTAGTTACTATAAGGTAGTTGACCTTTAGAGATTAACAGACCTTGAGTGTTATATTTGAGTGCATATACATTTGCCGAATTTTTAGTTGCTTCTGTGGCTAACACGTAAGCATTATTATCTTTGTCTAGATTAAGCAAAGATAATCCCATTAAATTTTCTTGAGAAATGGATAGTGTAGTTTGACTTAATGTAATATTGCCAAGTTGACTGTTTTGTAAAGATACATGACTAACTTGTCCTTTTCTTAACCAACCATTGGTAGATATAAACTCATTTTTTTCATCATCAAAAATAAAAGAAAATCCGCCAGAACTTTCCATAATTAATTGTTCTTGGCATCTCAGACCACTCCAACTACCTTGAACAATTGTTGTGATAGGAAGCACATAATTATTAACAAAATCACCTAAATGAGTATATTTATTAATCTCATTTGAATCAGAAAAGAAAACAAAAAAACCAGTCTCTGAGACACAAACATCACTAGCCCAATTTCTACTTAATGGCATTTCATTAGCAATATTGCCTGCTAAATCGATTTGAGCAACTCTGTTATTGACAGAATCTAATAAATAGATTGAATTATCAAAAACATCAAAGCTTTCGGGTGCTAAGTTTTTACCTGGAACTTGTTTAAATCCAACATCATCCCAAGATAATTTCAATATGGTATCTACCTCAAAACTATTGAGGTTAATCTCATTGGCACTAACAGCACATAAAGATGAGAATAAACAAAAAAATAGAAAGGGATGAATTGTCCACTCATATCCTCGTTTAAACCGCCCAACATAGTGAGCGCACAAATTCAAAACAGTCATAAATAACTTCCTCATTATTACCCTACCTAAGGATA
>JAYQWJ020000294.1:0-2934 GCA_035829175.2 Candidatus Albibeggiatoa psychrophila | reverse complement strand
TAAATCAATATATAGTTATTTATAGATAGGTTTAGGTAAGTTTGAAATAACGGTTCATTCATTGATTTTATCCAATAAAAAGCGCATTTCTGTTGGCGAATTGGTATTTAACATCCGTCCAACGATAGTGGGTAAATTGCTCATATCGGTATTGTTAATAATCTGTTTGATTTCTAAAAAAGCTTCTGGATTGACACTGAATGAACGTAACCCCAAGCCTAACAATAAACGTACATAGCGGGTATCACTTGCCATTTCCCCACACATGCTAATCGGTTTACAACCGTCAACTGCTCCATCAATACTCATTTTTATCAAACGCAAAATAGCGGGATGCAATGGGTCATATAAATAATTGACGGAATCATCACATCTGTCGATTGCTAATGTATATTGAATTAAGTCATTTGTACCAATTGATAAAAAATCTAAATAAGGCAGAAATAAATCTGTACATATCGCCATCGCAGGGACTTCAACCATTGCACCAACAGGCATCGATGGATCAAAATCAAATCCTTCTTGAGATAATTCACACCGAGTTTCATCAACGACATTTAAAACTTGCGTCAACTCTTGCAAGCCAGATAGCATTGGCACCATCATTCGCACATTGCCTTCAGCAGAAACCCGTAAAATAGCGCGTAATTGCTGTTTAAACAAAGCCATATTTTTCAAACTTAAACGAATCGCCCGCAAACCTAGAGCAGGATTGGCAATTGAAGAACTTGAATGTTGAGGATTAGCTTGTTTGTCAGCCCCTAAATCCACGGTTCTAATCGTGACTTCACCTTGTTTTAACGATTTGACCACTTTGAGATACGCAGCATAATGCTCAGCTTCATCAGGCGGGTCGAGGCGATTCATAAATAAAAATTCGGTACGATATAAACCAACGCCATTACTACCTGCTTTTTTAACGCTGTTCATATCTTCAGGGAATTCAATATTAGTATGTAATTTAATCTCTTCACCGTCTATAGTAGCACAAGGTGCTTGTTTTAAACGTTTTAGTACAGTACGTCTTTGTTTATCTTGCTTTTGTTGCTGCTTATAATATGCAATTGCATTTTTGTCTGGCGCAATTAATACCACCCCATGAACACCATCTAAAATCAAGGTATCATCTGGCTTTACATAGCGACGCGCACGGTGTAAACCTACAATGGCAGGAATACCTAAACTTCGGGCTAAAATAGCCGTATGAGAAGTTGTTCCACCATATTCAGTGGCAAATCCTAAAATACCTTGATGCTGCATTAAAATCGTATCGGCGGGGCTTAAATCATCGGCAACAACAATGGCATTGGAAACGTCAGAGCTACTGAGTAATTCAGTGTGTCCGCGCAAAATATGCTGGATTCGTGACACAACTTGTTCAACATCGCGCTTACGACTGCTGATATAAGGGTCTTCCATTTCATCAAAAATTTTGACTAAATAATCACATTGTAATTTTAAAGCCCATTCTGCATTACATTGTTTTTCTCGAATAAAATTGATTGGCGCATCAACTAATAAACTGTCATCCAACATTAAAAGATGGGTTTCAATAAAGGCGACAATATCTTCAGGTGTTGTATTAGAAATATTTTGTTGAATTTTTTGCAATTGCTCGCGTGCAATAACCAGCGCATTTTCAAAACGGGCGACTTCAGCATCTAAGCTTTGTTTAGATAAAGTATATTCATTGACTTCAATCGTATCGTGGTCAATGATGTGGATTTTACCAATCGCAACCCCTTTAGAAACCCCAATGCCTTGCAGGGTAAAGCTCACTCTTCTTCTCCAAAGCCGCTTTTAATCAATTCAACAATTTTCTTAAATGCCTCCTCTTCATCCTCACCCGAGACAGATAATTCGACTTCTGTGCCTTTACCTGCCGCCAGCAACATGACACCCATAATGCTTTTGCCATTCACTTCACGTTGTTTGCGTTTTAAGTAAATTTCGCTGCCAAAAGTTGATGCAAGTTTGACTAATTTTGCAGCAGCACGGGCATGTAATCCTAATTTGTTTACAATCGTAAGTGTTTCTTGTAACAAAGCTGTACCTCAAAAAAATATCATACTTTAATAATGCATTACCTTAACCAATTTAATTAATATAAGCTACTTGACATCCTCCCTACCCCATAAGGACAGGAATTCCTAACAGCGTTATACCGTTAAGAGTGGGTATGTATCGCTAGTACCCTCAAGTTCCTGCTTCACAGTCGAAACCAATGTTTCAACTCCACAGGCTAATACATTTAAAGCATCAACTAAAACTTTGGTCTAAGATGGATTTATTTAAGTCAGATTTGGTTTTGACATTTCGACCGAGTCTAGTTATATCGCCTTTAGCACTTTTAGATATGTTTCTTATTTTCAAGTCCTCAACTACTATCATAGCGTGGTTTTTGCTGATATGGGTTGAGGTTTTGTGTAAGAGGTCTAAACAAGCATTGGCAATACGCTCAGGCAGTCGTGTAATGATTTGTTTCTGCTTTTTCCAATTAATAGAGAAACGAACCTTTTTAGACAGTTTGCGCTGTTCAAAAGCCAGTTTCTTTACAAAATGATTTGCAGCCGAAAACTCAACCATCCTCTGCATTTGCTCAGAATTTGGATTTAAACGGAATTTAAAGGCTTTGCGTATGTTCTATTTCATAGCCATAACTATTATATAAAATGGAATGGGTCTATGCAAGTTAATAATGATATAACTACTGGAAGGTATTGCGTTTTCAATCTTTATGCTCATCTTTTAATCAATTATCCACCTAAAGTAGCTACCTCTAATTTGATTAGTAGTTTGAAAGGAGAGTGATTACAGAATTAACTCAATGAGTTCATTGCTTTAACACATTAAACCTCAGTCATTTTAAACAGCCAAGTTTTAGCACAATAAAGCCTAGATTAAGCAAGTTTTCAAGCTGAAACTAAAGAGTAG
>JAYQWJ020000293.1:0-3072 GCA_035829175.2 Candidatus Albibeggiatoa psychrophila | reverse complement strand
AAATGCCAAACCGCCCGCAATCAAAAAATCCTGTTTATCTTTAAATAACTTGCTATAGTCAATTTAGCTCGCTACCAAACTCAACTTGATAGTGCTCGAATAATTGTTAATTGTTAATTGATAACTGTTAATTGTTAATTGTTAATTGTTTGGACTGTTTAAATCCGCCGATAACCCAAACGTAATAAACACGGTGTTAAAATCAAAGTCAATAATGTCGAAAATGCCAAACCGCCTGCAATCGAAGTCGATAACTGTACCCACCATTGCGTTGATGGCGCACCAAATGTAATCTCACGCGCAATCAAATCAATATTCATAGACAACACCATCGGCAATAAACCCAAAATCGTCGTAATTGTGGTTAACATCACAGGTCGCAAACGCTGCGCACAAGTGCGTAAAATTGCTTCATCAGAACTCATTCCTGACTGATAAAACAAATTAAACGTATCAATTAACACAATATTGTTATTTACCACAATTCCCGCCAAGGCAATCACACCGATGCCACACATCACAATCCCAAACGGCTGCTGTGTCACCAACAAACCAATCAACACCCCAATCGTGGACAAAATTACCGCACTCAAAATTAACAAAGTCTGATAAAAACTATTAAACTGCGCAACCAAAATCAGCATAATACTGAATAACGCAATCCCAAATGCTTTAGATAAAAACGCCTCCGCATCACGTTGATCCTCATCTTCACCTTTAAACTCTAAATCCACCGTCGTAGAAAAATCTTGCGTCTCAAGCCACGCCCGAATATCAATTAATTTATCATTGACTAAAATCCCCTCTGCCACATCCGCTTGCACCGTATAAACCCGTTTTTCATCACTGCGCTTAATCGTACCCGTTTGCTGCTGTGCAATCCGTTCGATAAATAAACTGATAGGCACAACTCCGTGTAACGTATTAATCCGTAACTGATCTAATGTCTCTAAATGACGATCTTTTTCAGGAAATCGAATCAAAATATCCAATTCCTCATCCGCATCATTAGGACGATATTCACCGACAGTCAGCCCATTAGTCACCAGTTGCACCGAATTGCCGACAGAACTAATATCTGCCCCAAAACGGCTGGCTTGTTCACGATCTACCTTAATCATCCAATCAATTCCCGGTAAAGGGCGATTATCTTCAACATCGACTAAATCAGGAATTTGTTGCAAACCTTGCGAAAGCTTCTCAGTCGCAGCTAATAATTGCTCTGGATAAATCGAACTGACTTGAATTTGAATCGGTTTTCCTTCACCTGGACCTCCATCTTCTTTGCGCACTTCAACGATAACCCCCGCGACATGAGCGACACGCTGCCGTACTTCATTCAATATCTCACTGGCAGGACGACGTTGTTGCCAATCTGCAAATTCAAGTTGAATTACCCCAATTGCATCAGATGGTAACTCTCTACTATCATTGGTTAAAATGCCAGACAAAGTATAAATGCTTTTAAATTCATGCCTCTCATCCTGCAATGCCAAAATATCCCGCTCGACTTGTTTCACAATCGCATCGCGCTCCAATACGGATAAATCACCCCGCGTCCGAATATGTACAGCGGCGTTCTGTGGTTCAGTGGCGGGAAAAAACTCAACCCCTTTGCCATATTTCCCATACACCATATTGACCCCAATCAACATCACAATCGCCAGCAATAACACCAACACAGGAATACGCAACATCACCCGCATCAAACGTACATACAAACCTGTAAATCCACCAATGCTATCCAAAGGAGCAGTATCATGATTGCTGACTTTAAGACTGCTAGGCACGCCGAATAATGCACCCAAGGTCGGCATAAAAATCAATGCCATAAATAAAGATGCAACCAATGTCGCCAATATGGTCATGGGTAAATATTTCATGAATTCCCCAATCACCCCTGGCCAAAATAATAACGGTAAAAAAACCGCTAAAGTCGTCGAAGTTGAACCAATAATCGGCCATGCCATGCGTTTTGCGGCTAAAGAATAGGCTTCAAAGCGTGATGCGCCTTCAGACATTTTTCTATCAGCGAATTCGGTGACGATAACCGCGCCATCAATCAACATTCCAGAGGCTAAAATCAAACTAAATAACACCACAATATTCAAAGTCACGCCCATATTGGCTAAAGCTAAAATGCCCAATAAAAATGAACCCGGAATCGCAATCCCTACCAAAACAGCAGTAGGTAAACCTAATGCGGCAACAATGACGATAAAAACCAAAATAATCGCGCTTAATACATTGTTTTGTAAATCTTTTAAAATCATGCGCACATCGTTCGATTTATCCTGAATTAAATCCACTGATACATTTTCGCGCCAAAGCCCTTTGGATTCATTCACCACATAACGCACTTTTTCAATCGTATCAATGATATTAGTGCCAATACGTTTGGAAATTTCTAAAGTCAAAGCAGGTTTGCCATTCACTCGCGCAAAAGTGGTGACATCTTTGAAAGTGCGCCGAATATCGCCAATATCTTTTAATGTAACAACATGTTTACCTTGGGCTTTAACGGGTAAATTAAGAATATCTTGTAGACTTTCAAACACACCGGGGACTTTGATATTAAAACGCCCTTTGCCACTGTCCAACGCACCTGCCGCGATTAACATATTATTACGGGAAAAAAACTTAAACATTTCTTCATAAGAAAGCTGATAACTTTCCATACGCAATGGTTCAATAATGATTTCAATAACTTCTTCACGGTCGCCGCCAATGTCCACTTTTAACACCTCGGGAATCGACTCAATTGAATCTTTTAACTGCCGCGCCAAACTAAACAAAGTCCGTTCAGGTACATCACCTGCGAGCGTAACCACTAAAATTGGAAATAAGGCAATATTCACCTCACTGACCACGGGTTCATCGGTTTGTTGTGGCAATTCAGCTTTGGCAATATCCACTTTTTGAATCACATCACGCAATGCTGCATCACTGTCAAAGCCCGCATCAAATTCCAGCATCACCGACGCAAAACCCTCACCCGCAGTTGAAGTCATTTCTTTAACTCCTTCAATCACGCGCAATTCTTTTTCCATCGGTCGCACTAATAGCCGCTCA
>JAYQWJ020000292.1:0-8719 GCA_035829175.2 Candidatus Albibeggiatoa psychrophila | reverse complement strand
TTTATCAAGGTAACTATCAGACTTAATCCATCCAATATCAAGATTACCTCGCAATGTAAACGGTGCACCATTAGTTAACACATCAACAAACCCTTCTCTCTTTATAGTAGTCTCTAATTGACTGGAAAATTGGCTACCATAATTTCCACGAAAAGGCTGTACATCAATAGCATTCACTAAAACATCAATATCTTTAGGCATTACTTTACCTTCAATATAATGAGGTTTTGTTGCACAAGAAGACAGTAGTAAGAGCATAACTGTTAAAAATATATAACGTTTATATTCCATGAGACATTTCTCCTTCAATTCTACAATTAGTAAACAACCTAAAGATTTACACTTTACTGAAATACTTTGACAGACAAATCCTCAACATCTTTCTGCCAATCACTAAAACTGCCGCGTACTAAGTGTTGCTTCAATAGCCGCAAATACATAATTTTTGCAGAATCATGAGAGCTTTGAGTAATGTTTTCATCTATAGATTGACTCACAATATCTGATGGATAACCTTTTAATTCCATGACACTGTCTTGATAACGCAAAAAATTATCCTCAAAAGCAGTTACTAAATCTTGATATTGTTTTTCAACAGCATGTATGCGCTGACTTCTCTGGCTGCTACTAGATAACTGTTTTAAGCTATCAATCAATTCTTTCCTTGGGATGGCATGAGTATAATTTCGACCCGCAGTCTTTGCATATAAAACTGTATTACTAACAACACGATAGCAGGCATCATTCATATATTCTTGAGTTTTTGTTTCAGCTTTGCGTAATTCCCGCTGTAGCTTTTCAAGTTGTCGTTTTAGCTGCTTATTATCTGTTTTGATACCAGAGATAATGGTCTGGGCATTTTGTAAATTTGAGTTACCTTGTACCAGTGCATTACCTTTTGATAAACCAACAACCGTACTGGGTTGTACATCAATTTGATAAGACTCAAATTCTTCTTTAATATCTTCTCTATACCGAGAATTTCTGATAACAAGTGAACCAATAACAAGACGCATTCCTGTCGTTTGAGAGCGCGTTTCTCGCATTTCTTGTGAACCATCATGGTATTGATAAATATCCAGTTCTTTACGCATTGAAGAGCGAATATTTTGTGGCGTATTATAATAAGAGCCGCCTCTTACAGTTAATGCACCGACTTTACCTTGAATGCCCTCCGCTGCAAATAAATTCGCGGTCAATTCTTGCACATTACCAAATAGGTCATAAAAGCCATAAGTTGTTTGCTTTCGACCAATTAATGTCGGATTATCTTCTTGCAAAATGGCATATTTATCTGCGTCACTGCGCTCAAAAGGCAAATCTTGTTCAAATAATGTTTGTCCAGAACTATTTTTTTCAGACAGAGATTTTGCACCACCGCGTGCAGCATATTCCCATTCAAGTTCCGTAGGTAATCGAAAAAAACCGGGTAAATTTTCTTTTTCTTGACATTGGGCACTATTATTAAGACATTTAGGTAAACGTGGTAATCTTTCAAAACAATCTGTATTTTGGTAACACCAGTTGTTATAAACATGGATAAAATTTTGATGCTCAAACCAACTGATGGCAGTTAGAGGCAAGGCAAACAGTTGACGAATTTTGCGCTCTTTGTTTTTAGACACCGCTTTTTTAAGCCTACTAATTAATTTAGGATCACTAACTTGCTCATATAAATAAATTAAGCCCTTGTCTCTATTACCATTTCCCATAACTGCAACATATTGTCCGATTGAAACTTCATACTTTCCTAATAAATAAAACCAGTTTTCATCATTCCAGTCATAGAATGAACCAGATATGGGTAAACGCCGAATCCCTTCAAACATCGATTCTTCACCCGCGCTTCCTGAAATATCTCCAACCTTAACAACGCGTTGCTCATTTCCCCAAAATTCTCTTCCTTCCACAATGACTTTCTTAAATACCATTTGTAAATTATTCGGCATCGGTAATACAAAATCATCTGGGTTAGGATTAGGGTTATAAATACATTCTTCAGTATCACAATAGCCTGCAAACGCTACTTTTGCTAATATAAGAAAAAATATAAAAAATAAAAGTTGAATGCTTTTCATATTATTTTTTCACTAAATTATAAGTTTCAAAAAAGCGTTTCATTTCACCACCAGTACATTTGTTGTCTAAAAGAAGACTACTATCTTTCTTATTAAACCTAACTGTTTTTAGCTTGTTCCATACTTTTTCATTGAGTAACCCATTGACAATAAAATTTCGCCCCTTTTGTAATTTTCTTATTTCATTTTCAATGATAATTGGATCATTAAATAAACTAGGGGAAATATCATAAAAATTATTTTTTAGTAATAAACTTATTAGAGGTAGCAATTTAATTTTGATTTTTTTTATCTTTTTCCATTCTATATCATCAAAAAGAGATTGAATCTCGTCTAAACTGATGCACATTTTTTCTTGGGCTTGAATATTATATTGATATATCGTGTCTAATCTTTTTAGAGAACGAATAAAAAGAGGTGCAAGGGCTAAGCGAATACCTGTTGTATGAGATTTGGGGTTTATTGTATACTTCAGATTAGTTGAACTAGGTTTGGTAAAACTAACATAACCTCTCATTGAAGTATCAAATAAAAAGTGTCTTGTTTTACTATCTTGTCTTAGATGATTATCAAGAAAACTCCCACCTCGATAATAACTAACACCAATACCTTTAAACATATCCTCATTAGAAAAGCTAGTTTCTGTAAGTTCTTGTATATTGCCAAAAAGGTCATAAAATCCACCTTTTGTTGTCTCATAACGACCTATAATTGTTGGTTTCTTCCCCTTACTTAATGTTTCTGTATAAGCAAAATTACTCGCTTCAGTTCTATCAAAAGGCAATTCATTATTAAAGCTACCTTGTTCTATGGCATTATGCCCACCACGCGCCGCATATTCCCATTCAAATTCAGTTGGCAAACGAAGATACATACTGATGTTTTTTTTATTTTCTCCTGTTAACTGAGCCAATTTATTGGTACATTTTACCGAACTTAAGCACCATCTATTGTACTGATCTATGAATACTTGTATGTCGACCCATTCCAAAGCGTTGATAGGTCTAGCTAAAAATTGATATAACTGTCTTTTTTTACTGTTTTGAAAATATTTTTGAAGTTTTTCTTTTAGCTTTGTATCACCATACCAAGTCCCATTTGCAAAATAATGTTCAAACCCTTTTTTTAAATCACCGTCACCCATAACTGCTAAATACTGTGCAATAGTTACTTCGTATTTGCCAAGAAAATAATACCAGCCTTGCTCTTTCATATAGCTATCTGACCACTTAAACCCATTTTTAGCCAAGTAGTTTTTATCTGGCACTTGTACTTTTTTAAATACCATATCAAAACCACCCGGCATAGGTAACGATAAATCCCCATGCGGTTTTGGATTGTAAAAACATTCTTCTGTTTCACAATAGGCAAAAACTAAAGATGAAAAAAGCAGTAAAGTCACTAAAGTTAAAATTTTCATTGTTCACCAATACTCTATTCTTCCCGTAAAGCCTCAGCAGGATCAATTTCTGTGGTTTTCCAAGCAGCTAATAATGAACTTAAAGCAGCAATACTGCCTGTTAACAGAAGCGTGTAAACAAAATAACTGGTAGGTAAAGTACAAATTTTCTGCCCCATTTGTAAATCCGCAGAAAACACATAATTAATAATCGAAGCCAGTAGGCTATAGACCCCAATCGCAAATAAAACACTCATAATGGCCATAAATAAAGCTTGATAAATTGGGAATTTAAAGACCTCAAAACGAGACAAACCCATCAAACGTAACACACTAATGTCACGCTTTTTACGCTCAACAGAAGCATATAAACTTGCAACAAGTGCCGCCATACCACCAATAATCCCAACAATTGCAATTAACCAAAAAATCCGAGTCAAACCTCTATCTAAAATCTTTACCTTTTCAATATCTTGTACCTTGGTAATGACATTAATATCCTGAGAAATGAACTCTTTATATAAAGTGGGGACATCATCTATACCTTTTGCATACAATCGAAAACCACGAAAACCTGCTTTGGATAAAATAAAATTTTGCTGAGATTTATCAAAAACAATTTTATTATCTAAACCTGTGCGTAATATACCCATTAGCTCAATTGGCACAATGGCATAATCACTTGAACTATTGCCCACAACATTTAAAGCAAAATTTAGCTTTTCGCCATCTAATGTAGTGGTTTCTAATTCAATCTTTTCAGTAGAATTAATTATATTTGGTAATAAAATTTGTCCAATTTTGCCAAATTCAGCATCTTTATCAAACTTATCCCAAGGTAATACTGGTAAATCTAAACTGGTTAATTTTGCTTCTGATAAAGACAAACCTAATACTTTTAATATTTCACCTGAGGCTTGTCTTATTTCAATTCCATTGGCATAAGGAATAATAATCGCAGATTTTCCACGTAGTTTATTTTTTACACTTTTGATATTACTAGATAAAATAGTGTTACTAATCCCTGAGATTTGATAGACAAAATAATTATCTGGCAATTCAAAATGTAATAGTTGTTTGACTTCTTCCTTTTCAATCAATTTTACATTTGCCAAACCTGTATTGATCGTTAATCTGCTTTCATCCAATGAACTCAGCGCATTTGGCACTAACACCCAAACACCATCAAAACTTAAAGGCGGTAACGCTTTACCACCAGCCCAATTTCTTTTGGGTACAGCACGTCCTTCACGATAGGCTTCCACATCATTAACCAATTCAAAAGGTGCATACACTCTGGGCAAAGCATCAGCCCGAGGATTTAATATTGCAGCCACTTTAAGCTCTAAACGGATAGATTCCCGACGTTTATTACGTGTTCGAGTAATTTCAATATTAAGCATATCTCCCGCTTTTACTCCGCCTAATTCTTCAGCCGCTGTATAACTCAAAACAAATTCGTTTTCTTGCGGTATAACACCTTGATTTTCTAAAATTAATGGGTCATTTGGAGCGGTTGGTACTAAGTCAAAGATAAAAGATTTACGAGTATCAGGTTTTGAGATACGCACAACGGACGAGCCACGCAAGATAGTAGGAATGATGAAATCAATATCATCTCTCTGCTCAAATCTATCAAACCATTTTTGTGGTAATTGCAACGTATTGGCAGGACGAATTTCACGGTTAACAGGGTCTTCTACAAGACGAGTGCGTAAAGTTTCGACTGTACCGTATTTCAAACCCATCAAAATCAATAGAGGTGCTAAAACAGCGGCAATCGCCAATACCATACATAAAGTTAATATCCACTCATGGCGTAAATCTAATAGAGCTAAACGCAATACACCTGATTGAGGCTTTATTGTTGAAGTTTTCATTATGCGCTACCTAATCTACAAGTTGATTTTGTGAAATTTTCAGATTGGGCTTCAAGGTCAAAAGTGTAATAAATGACGTTTTCAAATTGGGAAACTAAGGCTCTATCATGCGTAACCATGACAATCGTGGTATTGTTTTCTTTAGCAAGTTCTAAAAATTTTTCAACGATTTTATAGGCATTTTTCTTATCTACTGCTGCTGTAGGCTCATCAGCTAAAATTACTTTGGGATGGTGTTGTAAAGCGCGTAAGATCGCAACCCGTTGACGTTGACCACCTGATAAATATTGAGGCTTTTTGGTTAAAGTTTTTTCTATACCGAAACGAGTGGCTAATTCAGTAATATGCTCATCATTTTGTAGACCATTTAATTTAGCAGGTAATTGAATATTTTGAAAAACGGTGAGAAAGGGTAGTAAACCACCTGTTTGCAATACATAGCCAAGATATTGCCTTCTGATATGAGAAAGTTGTTTTTCTTTGTTTTGTTGCCAAAGTTGTTTGACATCATAATCAGTAAAGTATTGAAAAGCATCACTATGGGTTGGGCGTGATACAAGCGCAAGCATGTCTAATAATGTGCTTTTACCACAGCCACTATCCCCCACAATAGCAACGAGTTCACCACCATGTAACTGGAATTCTGGTACATGTAATTCAAAAGTCACACCACCTTGTTCACGACGTTTTACCACATTTTTTAGTTGTGTTACTACTTGAAAAGCTTGGGTTTCCATAACAATACCTTAACTAAATGATAAACAAGATATTAAATCGCTATCTATAATATTTTTTCAGATACAGATAGCGAGAACCATTTAAGGTAATGCGGTTAATGACAATGGATAAACATGGTCGTCACTTGCATCACGTTCATCTAACTCAACCCATAAATCACTATTTTCATTGATTTTACGGTATAGCTCTAATTTAGAGTCAACTTCATTTTCTAAGGTACTGCGTTCATCTGCTGTTAATGATTCAAAGCGTTCATTGCTCATTTCTAACACTTTACTTCTGTAAGGTAGGCTATCAATCCAAGAGGGTAATAAACCTGCATCGCTCACTCGTTTTGCACCTTCAAAGCTAATGTTTTGCCCTTGTGCAGTCGATGCAACAACACTTTGTAACGCATCAAAAAATTGCATTTGCGTGGCAATACCACGTTTAATTGCTTTTTGCACCTTTTCTAACGCCATAATCAAATCATTGAGTTCACTTTTCTTCAATAAAACTCGAACTTCTAAGGATTCCAATTCTGGGTCAATTAAATCTCTGTCCATCACCCAAGCTGTAATATCTCTAGGGGGTGTTGCTTCTTTACCTAAATATTCAACCAAAGCATTTGCAGCTAAACTTTGCGCAATTTGGCTGGCTTTACTACTAGAGTTTGCATTGGATGAAATCGTTGTTGATGATGCTTGTTGCGGATTATTTAAGCTTGCTAAATTACCTTTTTTAGCGCCTGCAATACTATCTCCTAATGTTGTTGAATTGTCTTTAATAATTTTTTCAAATTCATCTGTATTTCCTGCCACGAGGCTTAAATAAGCTGGCTCTTCACTGCCTGGATTGCTACTGAGCTGGCTATATTGAGATTTAGCAATACTTTGGTCTCGGGTAATTTCAGGATGGTTATATGAATCCTTTAGGTGAATTGCTATAACACGAATATTCTCAGTATTGGCTAATGCTCTAATTTCACTAGCATTTGTCCCTGTTGTATTTTGTGGATGTCCTACAAGATGAGAGCTAGCATCACCAATTAAGACAATAAATTTCTTAGAATTTTCACTCCATTGGGAAGTAATTGCTTCTTGTACACCCGCAAATACTTCTTCTGGATAATCAACACTACCAACATTAGCGGCTTTAGCTTGTGGTAATATTTCTGTTTTAAAAGTCTCCTCAGTAACTAGTTCATTAGGCGTAAAATTTTTAGCTGTAAATTCAAGCTCAGGCACAGTTTTAATATCATCACGATATCCGACCAATCCATATTTTATCTGTCCTTCAGTGCTTTTCATCGCAACTTGTTCAGCAAGTAATCCCATCACTTCTTTGGTTGTCTCGATGTAAGGAGTCATACTGCTCGTCATATCCATCACAAATTTAATATCAAATACTAAATTCTGTATATCAGTGCCCTCAATGGTTTCGGTCATAGCTGATTTTTTAGCAAAACTTACATTTTCGAGAGTATCTTCATTACCTTGTTCAGCCCGCGACCCAGCATCACCAGCACTACTAACAGGAATCGCCGCAGCCAGTTGCAAATAACGTGTTTCATCAAGAAAAATATCAACTTCTTCAAAGTCAATCACGGGCAACATGTAGAATTTATCTTCAATACTGACAAAACGTTCTGGTTCACGGCTGATTACTTCATCTGGAACAGTAACAGGTGATTTTTTTAAGCCATCATAAATATCTTGTGCAGCTGATTTTCTTTTTGAATCATCAGATTCCACAAGCTCGGATAATCCATCTTTAGTTTTAAATAATAAAACAGGATTACGACGTTCATCACCTTCACCGTGATGCGTATAAGAAACTATAAGAGCCTGTTTCCATTCGAGAATATCCTTAGCCTGCATCCATGCAAACGGATCGTCTACCATTGTGCCTACTTTGTACCAACCTGTAGGATTTGCAGGGTCAGTTAAGTCAATATCTTTTCTTTCAAACACATACATTGGCCAAAAAGCTTTAACATTAGACGCAATGACTTTTGCATTGGATTCAGGTTTTTCATAAAGATTAGACATAGGACGCGGAAGCGCACGGAGAGGAAGGAATGTTGACTTGATTCGGCAGACTTTACCATCTTTGCATTCTATATCGTCTGCTGCATAAGTAGAATGGCATAAAATAAAACTCGTAAAAAATATAGCAAACCGTAAAGTATTTTTTATAAAAAACATTAAGGACTCCTTCTTAAATTTTAGTTATTGTAATCAAAAAAAGGTTTTTGTCATAGTAATTTTTTCAATACTTTTGGACAGTTTTAAAAAAATGCAGCAATTCTCATTTTGCCCCCATCTAAACTGCATTTGGAATCAGAATCTCAAGTCCTTTGAGCATAAACTCAAACATCTGTTGCCAACTTTCAAAACATATATAATGGGTCAAAGCACTGATATTTTTGAAAAATATCTCTCGATTCGACCGCGTGTTTCACAATAATTGTAATTGTAGGAGTTACGCAGTTGGTTTTATATGTGTTTGATTTGTTGCACCAGAAAAGACGGATTTTGCAGAAAGAACACAGTAAACATACTCAATGGCAACAGTTTTAGGATAAAATACTCATATTGAGCAGGCAAATTCTCAAAAAAATCTTTTTACCAAAGAAAATTGTT
>JAYQWJ020000291.1:0-3898 GCA_035829175.2 Candidatus Albibeggiatoa psychrophila | reverse complement strand
TGATGGCAAACGTTGGTTAATCATTCACAACATTGGTCGTGGGGCGCAGAAAGAAGATATTTTGTTTAAATATAAGATAACAGGACATTATCGTTATTTCATAGCCAATAAATAGCAGAGTATTTATTTTGCTTTGTGCCTTCCTTAGCTGTACAATTAACTCTATGATTTTAAACGGGGAGAGGGTCATGCGAGTCATTCTATGGCTGTTTGTGTGTGTGACCAATATCGCACAAGCAGAGATTTCAATTAATAATGCACCATTACCAATTAACACAGAACAGATTTACGATATTACCCAAGATTTAGGGCAAACCGTTGGCAATAATTTATTTCATAGTTTCGACAGCTTCAATTTAAATCAAAACCAAATCGCTCAATTTTCTGGCAGCGATTCAATTCAAAATATCATCTCGCGCGTGATTGGCGGAGAAGCCAGTTTTATCAATGGCACAATCCGTTCAACGATTCCCAACGCTGATTTTTACTTTTTAAACCCTTATGGCATCGTATTTGGCGAATTTGCACAATTGGATTTACAAGGTTCTTTTCATGCGTCGACAGCGGATTATTTAAAACTGTCTGACGATGGTGAATTTCATGCACGCAATCCAAATCAAGACATTTTAAGCGTTGCCCCTGTTGCCAGTTTTGGTTTTCTGAATCACACACCCGCGCCGATTTCAATCCAAGATAGCAAGCTCTCTGTTCTAACTGGTGAAACCTTATCTTTAATTAGCGGAAATATTCAAATAACGGGAACGGATGCGTTTCGAGATTCAAAAAACCGTTATCCCGTCAGTGACAATGCCGCGTTATTACAAGCAAAATCAGGTCAAATTAATCTTGTTGCAACCGTTGGAAATAGTTTAATCAATCTACAAAATCCAGAATGGAATCAAACGGGTAAAACCATTACCGCAAGCAATACCATCATCGATGTCACTGGAGAAAACGGTGGCAATCTTTTTATTCGCGCGGGCGATATTCAATTCACCAACACCCATACCGATAGCCAAACCCAAGGTGATAAAAATGGCGGTGTCGTTGATATTCGCGCCAATAATATTGCTTTCAGCCAAGGTTCAGAATTATTTTTAAATACCGAAGGCAAAGGCAATGCGACAAAGTTGAATATTCAAGCCACGGGCGATGTGACCTTTTCGGGTGAAAATCAGACCAAACGTGCCAGTACCATTGATGCCAAAACCAAAAGTGAAAATCTCGACAGCGGTGATGCAGCTAAGATTGTGATTCAAGCACAGAATATCGCGTTTTTAAACGGTGCACATATTTACTCTGAATCCAAAGGCGGTGGCGAAGGGGTCAATGTCACGATGCAAGCAGGTGATTCGGTGATTTTATCGGGTGTTGATAGCAGCGGTTGGCGCATTGGTGGTTTAACCATGGATGCGCTTAGTCAAGGTGATGCGGGCTATTTAATCATTGAAGCTAAAAATGTCACATTTGAAAATGGTGCGGGTTTGCAAAGTGGTGCGGCTGATGGTGGTGATTCTGCCAGTGCAACCATTCGGGCAACAGGCACTTTTACCATGCGCGGTTTACACAAGGATGATACGGGTAGTCAATTACATACTCGGGTGATGGGCAGCAGTACGGGCGGACAAGGTGGTGATGTATATATCGAAGCCAATGAATTGATTATGCAAGATGGCGCACGGATTTTTGCTTCTACCGATGGGCTGGGTAATGGCGGTGATATTACGATTCTAGTCAAAGGCACACTTTCCATGTCTAACCAATCACAAGCTGGTGATTCTGCGAGCCGTATTGTAAGTAATTCAAAAGGCAGTAAACGGGTTAAAAAAGTCGGTGATGCGGGTACGATTGTGGTGCAAGCAGGTGATTTGATTATGCGAGATGGCGCGAATATCAGCAGCTCAGCACAAGCTAGGGAAAATCGGTTTGCGGGTAAAGCAGGAGAAATTCAAATTACAGTGACGGATCACATGTTGTTGTCTGGATTCAATAAAAATAGTGATGAAGATGTAGGCACGGGCAGCGGCGTGTATGCGATTTCTTTGGGTTATGGCGACAATTCTAGTGATGCGGGAAAAATTGCGATTCAAACGGGGTCATTAACCATTGAAGACGGTGCGGTGATTAAAACCAGTACTGATAACAATGCCAATGGCGGTATGATTGATATTCAAGCCCAAGATACGGTTAAAATTATCGGGAAAAATGCTGAAACATTAGAATTAAAACAACAGATTAGTGGGATTTATGCGAGTTCAGATAGTGTAGAAATTGCCAGCGGTAGCAGTGGTGAAATTATTGTACAAACGGATAAATTGATTTTAACTCAATACGGTACGATTGTGACATCCAGTGCAGGTGGCGGTGAAGCGGGTAATATTTCGATTACGGCGAATGCGTTACGCATGGATACGGATTCTGTCATTAGCTCTGCCAGTCAACTGCAAAATAGCTATGAGTTCGATACAGTGGCTGATAGAGATAACACAATGCTGATTCGTGGTGACATGATTGATATTGCAGACAATGGCGATGGTAAACAAGCACGTTACGTTAGTGTGGGACAACATTTTTTACAAATCACAGCGATTGAACAAGTTGATAATCTCGCTGAATTATATGAATTGCCCAAACATTACAATTTAGAAAAAGGCAATATTGTTGAAGTGAAAGATGCGGGGAATGGAGAATCAGCGCGTTTTGTTTATGACCGTAATAGCTCTTTTGATATTGATAACTGGACAAAAATTGGCAATCAAGTTGATGTTGTGCTGGAAGATTTAGACCAATTACAAGAAGATGATTGGTATGAACCTGAAGAGGTTGTTTATCCAGCGGGTACGATTGTGCAAGTACAAGATGTCGGCAATGGCACATCAAGCCAAATCATTTATTCTAATACCTTTTTACCGATTAATGGCAAATTTGAAGTGGAAGCAATTAGGCTCAATCAGTTTGAACTGCCTGATATTGCTACATTGGAACAACTATATAAATCTACTCATCTTGAAGAAGGTGATACAGCAACGATAGCCAATCACTCGGATTTTGTTTTTACGAATAATCAATGGTTGCCATTGACAGGAAAGGTGCTGGCTGTACAAAATTTTCGCGCGATTGATAACTTGGTTAAAACCCAAACAGGTAATATTACAAGCATTTCCGATGTTAATGGTCAGGCAAGCGATTTCATTTATACAGGAAAAAACTGGTTACAGCTCAACCCTGAATTACCCAGTATACAAACTGAATCTGAATTAAAACAAATCCAAGCACACGAAGGTGATTTTGTCGAAGCTCAGCAAACGAGACATCAATTTTTCTATGCTGATGGACAATGGGTGCAACAAATTAAAGGCGGTGATGCTGGACACGTTTTATTAAATGTCAATGATATTCAGTTATTTAACAGCGAAATTTCAACCGAGTCAATCAGTGCTGGCGGTGGTCGCATCGTAGTCAATAATCAGGATTTTGTGTTTTTAAATCACGCCAAAGTCACTGCCAGTGTCAAAGAGGGTGTAGGCGATGGCGGCAGTTTAACCGTTTCCCAGCCACATTTTGTGATACTGGATAATAGCCAAGTGATTGCACAAGCTTATGAAGGACAAGGCGGTAATATTCGTGTGGTTGCTAATCAGTTTTTAAGTTCGCCTAAAAACGTGATTTCAGCTTCTTCTCGACTGGGTATTGACGGCAATGTGCAAATTGATTCACCTGATGAAACCGTCAGCAATGGATTACTCACTTTAAATAAACGCTTTGCTAAACGTATTGAGTTAACAAACCGTTGTAAAGCGACTGTTGCAAATCAACTGCCTACAGAATTCCAGCAACCTTTGACATTCAAAGTCAATATGTATCGTTTCCCAAATGATTTTATGGATGATTGGATTCC
>JAYQWJ020000290.1:0-5170 GCA_035829175.2 Candidatus Albibeggiatoa psychrophila | reverse complement strand
ATCTTGATTCATATTGGTTAATTTGGATTCTAAAGCTTCAATCGTACCTGCTAAAGGTTGTATCGCAACTAATAATTTCTCAGTAAATTCATCTTCTAAGGCATGGGCAATCGAAACCGCTAATTCACTGTTAAAACGGGCTAATTGTTCAGTTTGACGTTTAGATTCATCCACTTGGCGTTTGGTTAATTGTTCTAAGGTGGTGAAATATAAACGTTGTTCTAAGGCAAGACATAAACCGTGTAGCTTTTCACTTAATTGATATAAATGGTCTTTTTCGCGCCAAGAAAAGATGATTGAAGACAATAAGCCTGCAACTGATGTGATAAATTTAAACGTCGCTGCATGTAATAATTGACTCAATGCCGCCTTGGCTTGTGCAACATCTTCAGCCGCCACTCCTTCACTGGCAAACCAAAGTGCTGCAATCAATCCAATAAAAGTAAAAAATAAACCGATGCCGACTAAAATATTTGGGACGGATTGATATAAATTTAAATTGAGTTGTGGAGAAATCAGCGCGGATTGATTGAAGTAAACATTGGGGCGATTGGTGTAATAAATAATATATTCATCGTCAGATGTCGGTAAAATCAAAGTTTGTCTAAATGTCGCCCATTGAGGTGCAAAAAGTGGGTATTGGCTGACATATTCATTAAATTCTTCGTAATAATCAACAAATTCATTTTGTGGAATTGCATTAAGTTTGGTTTGAATCGCATCGAGTTGTTGCAAAAATTCGGCAATTCTCAAACGTAAATTAATCCACACTCCAATCCCAAGACCGACAATGCTGAGTGCCAGCAGCCAAGGTACAAAACTATGATTAATTAAGCTAAAGAATAAATCCATAATTTAAAATTTTGGAGGAAAAGAACGCTTATTATTGTACCTGTTTCAGGTTCGAGTAGTAGTATAAAATGAACGATTATAAGTTAATAGTTTGAAAAAACACAGTTTTATGCTTTGGTAGATATATTTTTCTTTTAAAGCCACGCGATAAACCTTCGTTTTTCAAAATACCGCGTTGATGGCTGTGAAATAATTCCAATCTATGGCAGAATTTATACTGTTTTCGCCAATTTACGGAGTGATTCATTGTTGAAGAAAGTTATTACGATAATTTGCTTGTCTTTCATTATCATTTCCTGTAGCCATAAAAATCTATACGAAGCGATGCAAACTAATAGAAACAATCAATGTGCAAAACTGCCGCAAAGTGCTTATGATGACTGCATTACACAAGCGAATAAACCTTATCAAGAGTACGAAAATGAACGACAAATCTTACTCAAAAATGGAAATTCGCTATAATGTTGAATTGTTCAGCCACAACTTTGTCTACTAGGTAACATTTATTATGACGAATATTGCAAAAAGACCTTGGTATCGAGAACCTTATGTTTGGCTTGTTATCCTATTCCCAGCACTAGCAGTGGTTGGTGGTATGATAACGATTACTCTGGCAGTTAAGTCTAATGATGGCTTAGTTGTAGATGATTATTACAAGCAAGGTCTGCAAATCAACAAAACCTTAGACCGTGATAGAGCTTCAGGTCGGCATGGACTGAGAGCATTTATGACGTTTCATGTTAGTGACCAAGTGATTGAAATTGAATTAGATAAAACCACTGACTATAAATTACCCAATAGTTTAAATCTGTTTTTTTCACATCACACCCGTTCAGGTTTTGATACCTCACTCACTTTTGAACAGATGGAAAATAATATTTATCGTGGGCAGTTGCCTGATTTGATTGCAGGTAAGTGGACGGTGGAATTGTCTGCGGATGATTGGCGTTTAATCAATTCGGTCAAAATGCCGATGTTGATGACCCGTGAATTTTTGATTGAGCCTACTTATAAATAGTTTGAAACAGGATTGTCAGCTTATAAAAAGTTGCCAATCCGTTGGCTTTAGTTTAATCATATTGCCATGCGCTATTTTAAGGCGAAAAAAAACCTCTCAAGAGAGAGGCAACAAATGGAGAATTTGTTAACATAATTTCAAACAATTTCAGTGCCGTTAAATCTATAGCCAATCCATTGTTCTTCAATAATATACTCTGGATTGTCTGGATCGAGTTCTAGCTTTTCTCTGAGCTTTTTAATTGTATAACCTAAGCGTTTTTCTTCACGTTTTAATAAATGTAAGCGTTTTAATAAACAAGAAGTAATAATAATATCCCCTGCCTCACGCATCAAAATATGTAACACTTTGGTTTCTAATGCTGAAAGTGAAATACTTTGACCAGATTTAATAATTCTTTGATGACCAAAATCGATACTTAAATTTTTATCAATCATAATATGTGCGGTTAGCGGATAAGCATAATGTCCAAAACGTTGTAATACCCGCTGTACCCGCGCAATAAGCTCTAAAGGTTTAAAAGGTTTTGTCACAATATCATCAGATATATGTTCAAAATGATGGCTATCTCCATTTGGCGAATCTTTTTGAATTAAACTAATCAAAGGCAAATCGCTAAACTGTCTAATTGCAACACAAAACTCATAACCTTGAACTTCGGGTGAATCTAAATCAACAATCGCTAAATGTGGTAAACCATGAATTTGAATTAAATTAAGGGCCTGTTCTTGACTATTAGCTGTAAAAATTTTATAACCTAAATAATTTAATTTATTGCTAATAGACTGCACGCGCAAAGCTTCACTTTCTAGCACCAACACCCGATATTTTTGTTGTAAGTAATATTTTTTTTCTTTTAGTGGCAACATCATTTTTTTCTACTTATTTGTTTAGACTTTATATAATCAACTCAAAATCTATACCACTTGATATATTTCATTTTCATTCAAATACTTATCTTGAATTCATCGTTTTGAGCAAAATTACGTTTTAAAATTGATATTGATTATAAAATGGCTTTTTTAGCGGCTTTAGCTGGAAAGAGTTGTAAACTGCGGTGATATTGAGCGGACACATTTTTGACAGATTTATCATTTGATGCGTCCTAATTTAAACAGGGATGGGTTTCAAAGTGGCTCTTAATCGTCAAGACGGTTATAATCTGTTGCAGAGACTTTGCGATAAAGGATATAGCTGATGGATTACAGACCGCGTGATAATTTACTCCAAGATAAAGTGATTCTGGTGACAGGTGCGGGTGCTGGAATTGGGCGTGCGGCAGCGAAATCATTTGCTGAACATGGTGCAGTCGTTGTGTTATTGGGCCGCACTATTAAAAAATTAGAAGCTGTTTATGATGAAATTGAGAAAGCAGGTTCGCCACAGCCCGCAATTTATCCAATGAATTTGGAAGGTGCTAGCCCAAAAGATTATGAGGATTTAGCCGACACTTTAGAAAAAGAATTTGGTCGTTTAGATGGCTTATTGCACAACGCATCATTATTGGGTGTATTAACCCCGATTGAACAATATGATGTGAATTTATGGCATCAAGTCATGCAAGTTAATTTAAATGCACCTTTTATGCTCACTCAAGCTTGTTTGCCGTTATTAAAAAAATCTGACAAAGGTTCGATTGTATTTACCTCGTCAGGGGTTGGGCGTAAAGCGCGTGCTTATTGGGGTGCGTATGCCGTATCGAAATTTGGCAATGAAGGTTTGATGCAAGTTTTAGCCGATGAGCTTGAAAATACCCATATTCGAGTCAATAGTATTAATCCCGGTAAAACACGTACTACAATGCGTGCAGCGGCTTACCCTGCTGAAAATCCTAATACGTTAAAAACACCAGAAGAAATCATGTCGATGTATTTATATTTATTTGGTGAAGATAGTAATAAAATCAATGGTCAAGCACTCGACGCACAATCATAAAATTTAATTTATTGATTAAAATCATTGTAAAACACATGACTTTTGTCACGCTGGCTTGTAAAATGCTCCCTAAGTTTTTCAAAACAAAGCTGTCATAAAATTTGAATAGTGATAGGTTACTTGAGTGAGACTTTTATGTTAGAGTCTTACACCCTTAAACTTGGGGATTTTGTTTGTAAGTCAGTTGATTACATTGAACAATGTGATTTAATGGCAGTCTGTTATAACACGCAACCTCTTGCTATTCGTTGGACGTTAATATGAAGATAACTGCTATCGGTGTCAACGCAGCCTTTTCCACAGGTGTATTTGAAGATGTCATCTCTACAGGGGATGCACTGCAATTAATGCTAGAGCTCGCACGCTCGCCTCAATTTAAAGATTTATCAGAGGAAGAATTATTAACACACATAAAACAGTACTCGAAACGTCTTTATAGCCCTAAATGGCAATCTAATTTTCTGCTTGAGTTTGATATGCCAAGCAAGCGCGGTAACGGTCCTTATCGTTTATTACTCGATGTGGGTGGTGACGTGCGCCATGCTTTAAAAGCCTTAAGCTTGTCCTCTAGCGACATTGACGGCATTTATATTTCACATCCGCATAACGATCACATTGGTGGTGTTGAGTATATGGCACTGACGACTTTATTTAACCCGTTTTATACCAAAGAGAAAAAACAGTGGTTAGGTAATCAGTTTATTGCCGATAAATTATTTTTAGAATATACCACTTGGCCCAATCCGCCGAAAAATACCAAACCCGATTTATTTATTCACCGCAAAGTGTTAGAGCCTTTAACTCGTGCTGTCAGTCCGGGACTTGATACGGTGCAAGGTGTGCCTGATGTGTGTTTAGAAACTTATTTTGATTTGCATTTGGTTGGTAAGCAGGAAAGTGGCAAAACCATCACTCATGTATTCCAAGACGGTGATGAGACATGGACAATGAAGCCTGTGTTTGCGATGCACGTTATTTCCAGCTCTGAAGAAATGCCAAGTTACGGTATTAATTTTGAATATTCAGGTGGCTACAATGTGTTAATGCCAACGGATATTCAGTTTATGATTCCGCAGCAATTAGATGCACATTATCGTAAAGCTGACTGCATTTATATGGATTGTGAAACCAGTCCTTTTGCTTCAGGCGTACATCCACATGTGTCTGACTTGGTTAAAAATCTATCCGCCGAAATTCAGAAAAAATGTCTGCTTTATCATTATGATACTTATCCAGACATTCCCGATAATATGTTCTTAGGTGTTTTAAAAGCAGGTGATTCGCACGCTTATCCGCCTGAAGGTTTTGAGCCAAGATATCGTCGCGTTAATGATGAAGACCGTAGTAAAATCTCTTAATGTAGGG
>JAYQWJ020000289.1:0-4687 GCA_035829175.2 Candidatus Albibeggiatoa psychrophila | reverse complement strand
ACATCAAGCGTATAATCTATTTTAGTCAGAAAACCTTAATCGCGTTTTTAAAAAATCTCCCTCATCATCACAATCCTCTAACCAGTTTTGAGAATAGTAGGGAGTAAATGTGTAAGTTTCTGAGAATAAACATATTATGGATGATCCAATTCACATAAAATAATTTTTCTCATCCCATGCACTGAATCAATCATACTCTCTAATTCATAAATTTATATAATCACTTCCACCACTTCTAACACCTCTTCCATGGCTTCGGATTCTATTTCTTGCAATGGCAACATCGCATGACCGACACCTAAACCAAATACCCCTGAAAATATCACAACAGAACGGGTGAGACTGTAACGTAAAATAGATGCTGCGGCTAAATTAGTCACCCCATAGCCTGCCCAGAATAATAAGCTGTAACGCAAACTATTGTTGAGTTTATTAGAAATATCAAACATATCTGTAAACTGGCTTAAACTACCATCGAGCAATACAACTTGTGCCATATCCATCGCAATCGAAGACGAACCACTTAAAGAAACCGAGACATTGGCTTGTTTCATCGCAACCGCGTCATTAATCCCATCACCCACAAAACAGACTCGGCGACCTTGTTCTTGTAATTGCTTGACTAAAGCGGCTTTATCTTGTGGTAATACTTCATAAAAATAATCTTCAATGCCTAATGATTCCGCTAATTTTTGAGTGGCTTGTTTATGGTCGCCCGATACAATCGCAATATGCTGAATGCCTTTTTCACGCAATGTTTTTAAAACCTGTTTTACTTCAGGGCGTACTTGTGGTCGTAATTCCAATGCCCCTTTAACTTGCTGGTCAATCGCTACCATGATTAAAGAATAGCCTTGTTCATCAGCATGTTGTTGGGCTTGCATAATGGTTTCGGGTAATTCGATATTTTCCGACTGCATAAATCGACCACTACCAACTTGAATCACTTGCTGTTGATAATGCACCGTAATTCCATAACCGACTTTGTAATAGGCATCTTCAATATTAAATAACGGTAAATTATAATGCTGTGCTTCGTTTAAAATCGCCTTGGCAATCGGATGAGCAAGACGACATTCAACAGAAGCGGCATAGGTTAAAACCTGAGTTTCGCTCAAATCATCACACACGACAATCCGTCCAATAATGGGCTGGTCAGTGGTTAACGTGCCTGTTTTGTCGAATAAAACGGTGTCGATTTTGGTTGATTCTTCCATCGCTCGACCATCTTTAACCAAAATACCTTTAGAAGCCATGACGCTAAGATAATTAAAGGTTTGCATCGAAGTCAAAATTCTAATCGTATTGGTTGGGGCACTGATTAAAATCGAAGCCGCAGAAGATAAACCGATAAAAGGCACAGATAGCACACTAAAAACCATTAATGGAGTCGATGCGCGATCAGCCCATTTCTCACCTTCAAGCTGTAAACTGGTTTTAAAAGTGGCGGTATGATTGAGCAATTCGCCTAATTTTGACACCGTGGTCTCAGCACCTGTTTTTTCAACTTGTAAATGAATTTTGCCACCAATCAATAAGGTTGAGGCAAAGACTTTATCACCAATAGTGCGTTCAACGGGCACAGCTTCACCTGTCAGCGCATGTTGGTCAATCACTGCCATACCCTGTTTAATCACGCCATCTACAGGAATCACCGCCCCCGTATTCACAATCACCATATCATTTAATTGTACGGTTTCTAAATCAACTTCAATTTCAGCCTCATCACGTAATATCCACACTTTGCTTGGCTGTTGTTCAAATACATTGGTGAGAATTTTTTCCGATGTATCTTTGGTTTTACTCACCATTTTATCGCCCAAATGATAGACCCATGATTCAATCGCCGCTGCAAATGACTGGTTCAGAACAATTGCCAATACTCCCGTAGTCGCGGTCAAAGTGTCATTTCTGATGCGTTTTTCATTGCTGAGGGTTTTGACGGCATCATCAACAATAGGCACAGTGGCATAACTTATAATAACAACGCCGACAGGAATTAAAGGTGGATAAGCATAACTGGCAATGCTGACACCTAAACCAACCGTGCTGGCTGCAAAATAATGGTCGTGATTCGGTTTTTCAATTTTCTGATTAGTTTCAGATTGCGGTATTTGTTGAGTGGCAATAGGTTTGGCTTTGAAACAAATTTTATAAGCCTTAACCCCTGCATAAACTGTAAACATAATACCGAGTTTGGCGAGTAACATTTTTAATTGGATTCCGTGCCGAGACTGGATAATCTCATTAGGCTAGCATAATTTTTAAAGTTTTTTTATGTTTGTTTGGTTTAAATTCAAAACTTTTGCCTGACATGATTTTGAGTTGGCATTTTTCAAACCCCGTCCTCTTAATATGCTCAAATCAACTAAATGATGACAAATATCTTTTATAATCCTCCATTTTATGATTAGATTAAGTGAAATGACTTAGTTTTCAACTTTTAAGCGAGGTTTATCATGCAACGTAACGCAGCCTTTTTCGGGCAATTTTTTTTATTTTTTTTGTTACTGATGGGATTTTGGCAAGCTGTTTATGCCGATATTGGCGTGGTGTCGGGCGGCAATCAAACCATTACGATTGGCAGTCCGTCGGTTAATATTATTTTTAAAGTCGCTGATGCAGCAGGGAATCCGCGTACAGGTGTGCAAATGCAGTTTTCTATGTTAACCCCATTGGGCACGCCGACAACTCAGGGTTTAAGCGTCACCTTAGCCACCGTCAGTAACAATGCGGAAGCTTTTACCAAATTAACAGAATCAGGCAGCTTTATCACAGGCATTTATACCATTTACAGTAGTTTAATTGGCGAACCTACAGAATCTGGATTTACAACCGTGAACGTCATTTCTAAGGCAGCTAATTCTAATATTATCATTGGCTCAGGCGCACAACAAACCATTAAAGCAGGTCTGGCTTCTCAACCCGTGGTTTATAAAGTCGCTGATAGTTTTGGCAATCCTGTCACAGGTGTCAATGTTAACTTTAGTTTGATTGACCCCGCAGGACAAGTGACAGTCGACGCGCTCACGGTTACACAAATTGATGTCGATGCAGAAGGACAGGCAATCACTCAAATCAAAGCTCAAGGGACTCAAATATTAGGGGCTTATGCCTTGATTGCTCAATTAACCAATGACAGCATAAAATCCGTCAATACGATAATGACGGTGGTTGCGGCGAATGTGGATAATTTGGTGGCAATTTCTGCCAAAGACCAAAATCTTGCGGTTAATACGGAATCCAGTTTGATCACATTTAAAGCGGTTGATTCTTTTGGAAATGCGATTCGTGACGAAGTGGTTAATTTTATTATGACAACGCCGTCAGGTCAGGCAAATGCCAATTTATTAAGCGTGCAAACTGCAACAACTAATGAGCAAGGTTTGGCCAGCACTCAATTAAAAGCAACTTCAACTTTGGGTAGTTATCGGATTCAAGCTGTTTTAGCTTCTGATGCGAACAAGACAGATATTGTGAATTTGATTGTTACCGACAGTAATACGGGTATTTACGTTTTAACGGGTTATTTTTCAACTTTAGTCGCTGGCACAAACCCTGAAAATATTAAATTTAAAGTGATTAATGCCAATGGCACGTTAGCCAATAATGTCGGTGTGGTGTTTTATTTATATAATCCTGCTGGGGAATTAATGACGAGTGGGATTTTAAATCCAAATGCAATCACTGATAGCTTGGGTGAAGTCACGTTACAGCTTGCGCCATTAACCGAAGGCGGCACATATAGTTTGAGAGCAGCATTGGCTTCAGATGCAAATATTATCCAAATCTTGCCTTTAACCATTGTGGCAGCAGAGGCAGCAAGTTTAACCATAACTCAAGGTGCGGGACAAGTCTTGCCTGCGGGTCGAACTGCAAAACCTGTTGTATTTGAATTAAGCGATGTTTATGGCAATACGATAACGGGCAAAACCGTGAATTTCAGCGTCACCAATTCTGCGGGAAATACGTTAGCCAGCAGCGTTGAACCCAACCACGGTGTTACTAATGTCAATGGTCAAATCAGCGTACAATTTAATGCCAATACTTTGCAAGACAGTTATTTGTTATCGGGAAAATTGGCGAGCAATGAAGACATTAAAACGTCAAGCAACATTTTTGTCACTGAACCCTTGCCAATCTTGCCTAGTTTGGGTTTTACAGGAATGATTGATGCTTTGGGGCAATTTAATGTAAATAAACAAGCTTCAATACATGGCGGTATCTCGGTGAACGGCGACGTATTTAGCACTGAAAATGCACAATTATCAAATGATGAGGCTGATATTCAAGCTTATATTAATATTGATCCTAATCATGTGGGGCAGGTGGCTGACCTTTTGGTTGTGGTTGGTGTCACTCCTGCGTTTCCAGAAGATTCTGCTGAAATTTATTTCACTTACAATACGCCGCAACGTTTGGATGCTTGGATTCCCGATGCAACGTTAACTGCATTTCAAACAGGTGTAACTTTAGGTGAGGTTGAATTGCTGAAGATTTTCAAGGGCAATTTTGCAGGTCAAGCGGGTTTGTTAAGAATCGCTGTCGGCTATCGTTTAAGTAACGGCACGATTGTGTATAACGCTGAAAATTTAATGAGTTTGCTAGTTTATTAAACTTTTGTTTTTAAATGTTTAAGGCTGTCAGTTCATGAAGGATTGGCAGCTCTATAAAACATAATATTGCT
>JAYQWJ020000288.1:0-2909 GCA_035829175.2 Candidatus Albibeggiatoa psychrophila | reverse complement strand
GGTATGGAAGCATAATGAAACAGTTACCAAATCAATGGCAGCATTCAAATAAAAGCATTCGAGCCGTCCAGCTGGTTTTTGAGCTAAATAAATCTATTTCTGATACGATTCGTTATCAAGCCAATAAGAATGGATTGAGTCCTTCAGACCAAATTAGAACCGTTATCGGTCTTAAAACCAAACCGCCTAAACGCCCACGTCTCACGGTTTCGTTGTCAGAAGAAGAATATGCGATATTGGCACAGCGTTATAATGTATCGATTGAAAACAAAGTAGCGATTCGACAAGCCATTGCTGATGAACTCGTTGCGCATTCTCAAAGCGTACAAAATCAAGCATATAAGTGATTGTAAAATATAATATTTTCGCCCCGCTATTTCAATAAAAACCCGTTTTGCATTATTTTCTTTTAATATTGATGAAAACAAGATATTGATGCGCCATTCAATGAGAATAATCTTTTCTGAGTTTTTTAATATTCCCGATGGGTATAAAGGTAAATTTCTAAACAATTAGATATTGATTTTGGCTCACTTACAACACATCATATTGGGCAAAAATGAATTAAAGGGATTTCAATGGATTATTTTGCAGAATTTGAATTTGCACAAGCTGAATGGTTTTTGGGTTTGGGTATTTTATTGCTACTTATCGTCATTCGTTTATGGATAAAGCCACAACATAAAAAAATTCAACAATTTGCAGATCCCCATTTATTACCTCATTTACTGGTGCAACAAGATACTCAACAACAATTTGGCTATAAACAATGGCTTTGGATCAGTATTTTTTTCCTTGGCATTATCGCATTAGCCGCACCGCGTTGGGATTATGAAGAACAAGAGGTGCTAAGACCACAAACCCATTTGATGATTTTGTTAGATTTATCGGATTCGATGCTGGTCAAAGATATGCCTTATTCGCGTTTAGAGCAGGCAAAACAAGAAATTGAATCCATTTTGGAAATGAAGCCAGATTTACATGTCGGTTTGATGGTGTTTACAGCGATTCCCCATTTAGTCACGCCATTAAGTGATGATTATCAGAATTTACAAGCAATTTTGCAACATTTAGATACCAGTTTGATGCAAGATGCAGAAAAAGGCAGTCGCCTACATTTGGCTTTAAAAGAAACCAGTGCTTGGTTAAAAGGTCAGCAAAAAGACACAGAACATTTATTACTTATCAGCGATGGTGATTTTGAGAAACAGGATTTGGCGATGAGCTTACAGTGGATGCGAGAAGCTACATTTCATTTACATAGTTTAGGTGTCGGAACGACGCAAGGCAAACATATTGAATTACCCGATGGCACTTGGCAACGTGATAATGATGGAAAAGTGGTTATTTCTCAATTAAATGAAACCAATTTGCAGCAATTAGCCCAATCTAGTGGCGGTATTTATCAACGGGCAACTTATCAAAATCAAGATATAGAAACCATTTTAGCCCAAATCAAGCATCAATTAGATAATCCCAGCAAAGAAGATATTGCTAAACAACGTTTGTGGCATGAACGATTTTATTTGTTGGTATTGTTAATGTTGTTATTGCTGCTACCCAGTTTCAGAAAGCAACTCAGCACCGTTCAAACTGTCCAATAAGCACATAATACAGGAGTGCAAAACTGGTTTTGCAAGTGAGCATTTTCAAGACAAATCAACACTAAGTTTTTATAAATTAGGTGAGAATTAACAGCCTGTTACAAGCCTCCTCACCTAAATAAATCTTATCGAATACTTTCTCACATTCAGCGGCTAAACCCTCAATCTTTTAGCCTAAAAATGAGCTATTCAACAATCTTTGTTATTGTTTCAATATTAGGTGGATTTTGTAATGTTTTTTTCACACTGCATTCATTGGTTGCACGAATCAAAGCCGACCGATATTTTTCAGGAAAGCTTGCAGGCAACACAATTTCAATTTCAATATTTTCAATTAAATGGGTTTTCTCATTCCGCATATCGCGCATATTGATAGAAATACCATCCATTGCAATTTCACGCTTTTGACAGAATCGCGCTACAAAAAAACCTGCACAAGTCGCCAAACTCGCTAGAAAATAATCATACGGAGCAGGTGCTGTATTCAAGCCACCCGATTCAACAGGTTGGTCAGTCGCTACTGTAAAATCGCCAAAATGGGCATTCACTTGCACGCCTTGACCAAAATCAACCTTAATATCCATTGGTTTGCTCCTCGTTATCTATTAATAATTCAAAATGCTCACGTCTCTGATTCACATACAAAATATAGTGACCTGAACTCAGATTTCTGACATCTAGGGGAATGACATACTCAGTCAAAATAGGCTCGGCTTTACACGACTGTTGTGTTTGACGGGTTTCCAATATTTCAATTGAAAAGGTATCGCCAAGCTGATTTTGATAAATTTCGTTAATCGTGCTGCAACTGTCTTTGAGTTCAACCATAACGGCGACATTTATTTGCACAGGAAAATCAGGCAACATAATAATATTTAAATCTTTAATTGTAACTTGTTGCTTATTAGATTTTATAGGACTTTGGTTTTGAGCCACTTGCTGCTTTTGTAAATTGTCTTTGCCCGCATCAAGACTTTGCTCTACTTTTTGTGGAGAACAACAATACAAGGTGCTCAAGGATAAATAAAAAATGAATGGGTAAAGTTTCATATTGTTCGATAATCTAAGGACTGGCAAAAAGACATTAACCTAAGATTGTACAATATGATATAAAAAAATGATATTCTGTGAATTTATCTCCTTGGCATAATTTATTGCAGATATACTCCAATCAATGTCCTAGCAATATAATCAAGTTATATAGAAAACAACTTATTGAATTTAAAGATAAAAAATAAAGTATTAAAGAGCGTCAGTATCAAGAAAAACTAAATATTGTAAAGAGCTTACTTGATGTATTGGATA